>PXCX01000315.1 GCA_003565195.1 PVC group bacterium
CGAGTTAAATATGCTCGATTTCCAACATCCGCAAACTAACGCGAAACTCATCTATGAGCTTGCCTGAAATCCCTGAAATGTGCCAAACCTTTTTCCGGTGAGGTCAGGAAGTCTGAAGTTGTTTCCGTCGTACCCTTGTGCCCAACACCGCTTCCTTCCGATTTAACCTCGATCTTGAACTTAAAAGGGAATGTCGGAGGGCTTGCTTTATCCCACTCAATCACCTGCTGAATGTCCTTGGCATCTATCGATACGCTGGCGCCCAGCCCGAGGTCGAACTGAAGAGTCACGCCAGCCTGAAGTCCTCGTTCCTCGATGGCCTTGTACACACGGCGAATCTCATCGTGTTGCGCTTCAAGAGATCGGCGCATCACATCATGAAGCTGTTCCCTGGACCGGTTGACAACATCAGCGAGATCCCGTCTTCCGGCATCGGTCATGAGAGCATTGTAGAGACCGGGATCTTGAAGAGACCCCGGCAATCCTGCGGCATGGGAACCCCGTGAAAACGAAAGACTCACGAACAGAGCGACCGCAATCATCCGTATCATCATGCACTTCGGCATACGGTCTCCTTATCCCTCTCCATCCCGTCCATCATATATCATTGGCAATAAACAGCTTTTCAGGTGGCACGGACAACCGCCCGCCTGTCTGTGCGTGTCCGCACGCAGACAGGCTGGAACCGGTCTGAATGAGTTCTTTTCATGGTGTAAATGTAGCAGAATCGGGCTGGTGATGTCAACTCCGACATCAAACGCGCTTCGAACCCATTCACAAGGCGGGCAAAACGGCCGAGCGACCGCTATACGTTGTAAACATTGGGTTTTATTGGTGTTTCCAGTGGCGCCCCCGGCAGGACTCGAACCTGCGACATTCGGATTAGAAATCCGATGCTCTATCCAACTGAGCTACGAGGGCCCGGCGGTTATGAAACGTCAACAACAAATGATCATAACGTGTCCGGTGTTGGTGTCAAGCCGGACCTCTAAACCAAACTTGCTATTCGTGTTTTTTCCGTTACAATTTACAGGAGTTTAATTTGTAACAGTTCAACGGTTCAACGGTTTCGTGAAAACGGTCAATCATGTCTCAGGGCATATACAAGTTTCAATATCTTTGAATACTTAATTTATTTATCCTTTCTTCAACCGTGAAACCCCGGACCGTGAACCCATGCAATTAGTAATCGTCAAACACCCGTTTTGCTGATATTATTTGATTTGGAATATATTTATGGCGCATTTTGGCAAGTTTCGTGTTGAAAGCGCCGGCCAAAGCGATATTGGCCGCCGTCACACCACCAATCAAGATGCCTTGCTGATGCTTGAAGAGCATGGTGTGTTTTGTGTTGCCGACGGCGTGGGCAGTGGCGAGCGCAGTGAGGATGCGAGCCAAGCGGTAGTCCACGAGCTGAAATCGGCATTCACGGCGCCGGATGCGTCGGGAATGGTGACCGACGGGCGTGATCCGGAGTCGCTGGCACGGGTAGCATTGAATCATGCCAGCGCCTGGATTAACGAACGGGCCTGGCAACCGGACAACGCCGGCATGGCATCGACGGTGGTCGCGCTGGTTTTCAGGGCTGCAGCGCCGGAACGCGCTTTAACGTTACATGCCGGCGACAGTCGTTGTTACCGCTTGCGTGGCGGGGTCCTGAAATTATTGACTCGCGATCATTCCGCAGCCGAACTTCTGGGTATCCGCGACGGTCAATTCATCCCGCAAGGTTTCCGCAACCTAATTACCCGCGCTGTCGGATCCCATCCGCGCATCACGCTGGAGCGAACAGCGGTTGAGATTCTGGACGGCGATTTGTTTTTGTTGTGTTCGGACGGTTTAAACCGCATGCTGCCGGACAAGCAGATCGCGGGCATTTTGAATAACGCTCGCGCCCTGCCTTTGCCAGATCGGGTTGATCAACTTATTCGGGCCGCCAACAAAGCGGGCGGCCATGACAATATCACTGTCATTCTGGTAAGCGTAAGCGAGGTTGATGCCTCATGAACCCCGGTTTTCTGGACAAGCTGGTGGAACGTCTAGACCGTCTCGACACGGAAAGTTTGCAAACTCATTTTCTGCGATTGGCCGGCGAGAAAGGATTTCTGGAAGCCATTTTTCAAGCTTTACAGGAGGGCTTAATTGTGATTGATGGCCAGGGCGGCATTCTGTATGCCAATCAAGCGGCGGAACGGATGCTGGGCTTCGATCTGAAATCGGCGCGTGGCCGATCGATGTTCGAACAATTGAAAGGCATTGAATGGGATCGCATTTTGGATTTGGACGTCGGGGAATGGACCAAATTGATCAATCGCGACATCGAAGTTGCGTACCCCGAATATCGGGTATTGAACTTTTATGTCGTACCGCTGGCGCCCGATTCCGATGGCGAAAAGAGCGCCGTGATTATGTTGCGCGATATAACCCATAACCGCCGTCAGGAAGATGAGCGTCTTGAGTCGGAACGGTTGAACGCGATTATACCGCTTGCCGCCGGCGTAGCCCATGAGATCGGCAATCCGCTTAACGCCTTGACGATTCATTTACAATTACTGGAACGTGAAATTCGCGCACTGAATGCGCCGGTCCGTGATGATATGATTGAATTACTGCGGGTCGCATCAGTTGAGGTTAACCGTCTGGATACGATCATTAACAACTTTTTAAAGGCGGTCCGCCCCACCCCATTGCAAACTGTACCGTTATCATTGGAAAAACTGTTACATGAAACGTTGGGTTTACTCCAGTCGGCGATTGAGGATCGCCGCATTTATGTTGCGGTAGAAAATCCGGCGGCGATGCCGCCGGTTCCGGCCGATGGCGATCAATTGAAGCAGGCTTTTTTCAATCTGTTGAAAAATGCATTGCAAGCGACAGCGGACGAAGGCCGGATCGAGATCAAGTTATGGCATGACGACTTTGAGGCGGGCGTAAGTTTCCATGATTACGGTGAGGGTATCGCAGCGGAAGATTTCGGCCGGATCCTCGACCCATATTACACGACCAAAGCGGACGGCACCGGTTTGGGACTGGTCATCGTGCAACGGATTGTACGCGATCACGGTGGCCGGCTGGATGTACGCAGCGAACCGGGAGAGGGTTGCATCTTCACTATAGCGCTACCGCTGGCGAAACGACGGATACGTTTATTAAAAGCGTCGGGCAACCATCCCGACGCGGGGAACGCGACAACCGAAGGAGATACCGGGAAATGAATCGGCAACCGGTTGTAATGATTGTGGACGATGAAAAGAACACGCGCGACGGGCTTTCCCGTGCTTTACGTCACGAATACGAGGTCATCACGGCGGAAGACGGCGCGACAGCCATTGAACTATTAGGGGAACAGGCGGTCGATCTGGTAATCAGCGACGTACGCATGCCCGGCATGGATGGTCTGGAACTTGTCGAGCGGGTCCTGACTGCGCCGCATGCCCCTGCATGCATTTTGATTACGGCTTACGGCAATGTGGAGACCGCGGTTGAAGCGATGAAACGCGGGGCTTACGAAATCCTGACCAAACCGCTTAATCTGGAACATCTGGAATTGACGGTACGGCGGGCATTACACGCGCGCAATGTAGAAATCGAAAACCGCCAATTACGCGCACAACTAACGGATAAATTCGGTCTGGAAAAGATTATCGGCCAGTCGCCGCCGATGCAAACCGTATTTGAAACGATCCGCCAAGTGGCGCCGGCCCAGGCAACCGTTTTGATTCAGGGCGACAGCGGGACCGGCAAGGAAATGGTTGCCCAGGCGCTACACCATTTAAGCTCCCGGGCACGCGGCCCGTTTATCGCGGTCCACTGTGCGGCATTATCCGAGAATCTACTTGAAAGCGAATTGTTCGGTCATGAAAAAGGCGCGTTTACGGGCGCATCCGACCGGCGGCGCGGTCGTTTTGAAATGGCCGATGGCGGCACATTGTTTCTCGATGAGATATCCGAGATCAGTCCAGCCGTTCAGGTAAAACTGCTCAGGGTCCTCGAGGAACGCTGCTTTGAACGGGTTGGCGGTCAGCAAACGGTCAAGGTAGATATCCGGTTACTGGCGGCAACCAACCGCAACCTGAAGGAAGACGTTGCGGCCGGCCGTTTTCGCGAAGATTTGTTTTTCCGGCTGGACGTGGTTACAATCGTGATCCCCCCGTTACGCGAGCGTCCCAGCGATATCGGTTTGTTATGTCGTCACTTCATTGAGGAGTTCAGCAAGCGCAACAACAAAAACATTACCACCATTGATCCGGCAGCGCTCGAAATTCTGGAGACCTACACCTGGCCGGGCAATGTGCGCGAATTACGTAATGTAATCGAAAAGATGGTGGTGCTTTCCCACGGGTCACAGTTATCCGTAGGTGATATTCCGGCCGCCATCCGCAATGCCGCTCTTGACAAACCGGCGGCGCCGGACACCTGGGAACATCCGATCACCTTGAATGAAGCCGAAAAAAAGCTTATTTTGCAAGCGCTGAAAACCTGGAACGGCAACCGCAGCCAAGCAGCGCGCCAGCTTGGCATCAGCCGGCGCACCTTGCAACGCAAATTACGCGAATACTTTGGCGAGACAGCGCCGCATGACGTTCCACAATCCGCGGAGTCCGGCGAGTGAACGCTTATTTTTCATCCACCTCATCCCTGAACGGCATACAAGCCGGCGGCACGCGGGCCGGCATGATCCGGTCCCTGCTGATTTTGGTGTTGACCGCAACGTTGTTTTTCGCCCTGTACCAGCACCATCGGTTTCGCGGTTTAACGGACTCGGCGGCCATGGAACATGCCCAGCTTGGACGCGCCCTGGCGGAAGGTCGCGGTTATCATACGCGCATGCTTCGGCCGATCGCCATGGGTACGCTGGCGCGACGCCATCCGAATACCGCAATCGAGGGCGACCTTCCCGAGCTGGGCCAGCCGCCATTATATCCTCTAGCCTTGGGTGCCGGGTTTCGACTCATGCAACCGGATTTCAATGTCCAACCGCATGCGCGCGCCTTTGCCCCTGAAACGCGCGTTATTTTGCCGTTAGGCTGGTTGTTCACGTTAGCCACGGCCATCTTGATTTTTATGGTTGGCAGCCGTTTTTTCGATCGCCGGATAGCGGCATGGGCGCCGCTGGTGTACCTGCTAAGTCATACCGTGCTGGAACGTGTACTTTCGGGACTGCCGGATCCGATGTCAGCATTTCTTGGAGCCGCCGCCTTCAGCGTTGGTTTGGCCGGCATACGTCTACCGACGCCGTCCACCGCCACCATGTTACGTGCGCCGGCGGCCGCCGGCGGCGCGGGAATCCTGGCGGGATTAGCGATTTTGAGTGACTATACACTGATTCTCTTCATGCCGGCCCCTCTGATCGCCTGCACGCTGGCGGCGCCACGGCGGCGCGGGTTGGTGATTGGTCTGTTTGCGATCGGTCTAGTGGCCGTCATCACGCCATGGCTACTACGGAACATCCAAATCAGCGGGCATCCATTTGGTTTGGCACAGCTTGGCTGGTTTCGTGGTTCACCGACATTTCCCGGCAACCGGCTTGACCGCTCGCTATCATGGAATCCGGAGGTTTTGCAGCTTGGATCATTGCTGCGTGCACGCTTTTTGGACGGTCTATCGCGCGCCAACTGGATATCGCGCTGGGTCACCAGCGGGGAGGCCTTGTTCCCGACTCTGGCTCTGGCGGCATTCTGTATGCCGGGTATGCCGCGATCATACCGTTTCCTGCGATGGCCATTACTGGCGGCATCCGTTTGTCTGCTGGTATTTGATCCCGTACTGGCGACCGGGACGCCGGGCCGTCTGCTTTACCCGTTGTTCCCCTGGATAGTCCTGCTTGGTTGTGCGGCCATGATCGGCCTGCTGGACCGAACGGTCGGCGACTGGCCGCTGATCCGACAGACCGTATGTGCCGCGGTCTTATTGTTGCATGCAACTCCGACCATCGCCAGCTTGCTCAGTCCCCGGCCGCCGCCCCCTTATCCGCCCCTCTACCCACCTTTTGTCGCCGCAGCCAGCGCGCTGGTGGAAAACGATGAATTGATGGTTGCCGATATCCCATGGGCAACCGCTTGGTATGGAAACCAGCGGACGCTCTGGCTACCCAATACACTGGATGAATTCTACGCGGTCAACGATTATCATCAGACCGTCGCGGCGCTTTACTTGACACCCGAGACCACGGGCCGCGCGTATGTCGGCGACTTGTTGGACGGCGACCACCGCGACTGGCTGCCTTTCGTCGAGGGCCAATTGCCGGCAGGATTTCCGCTGACCGACGGCTTGCAGTTACCGGTGGGCAAACAAGACCAGATTGTGCTTATCGGTCCCGGCCGAATTGTTCCAGCGCTTTCCGTTGAATAATCGTCTCGAGTTCAACATCGACCTCGCCGCCTAAATTTACCGAGCGCCGGTAATATTGTCTTGCCAGCATCGCTTCGGGATCCGGCAACATCATCAACAGGCGTGCCATATTGTAATGCGCATCAGGATTGTCGGGATCGGCTTGCAGGGCCTCCTCAATCTCGGCGCGTGCCGCTCCGTGATTATCCAGTCCGAGCCATGCGGCTCCCAATGCCAGGCGGGCCGTCACGTTGGTTGGACTTTCAGATACCACACTGCGCAGAATCCGAGATGCCGGACGGAACCGGCCTTCGCGGCAATATGCCACGCCCAGCGCCAGGCGAATATCAAAATCATCGGGAAACAACGTCCCGGCCGCTTCCAGTAATTCGCGTGCTTCGTCATTTTTTCGTTCCGATTGTAGACGTTCCGATTCAACAACCATCAAACGCGCCATACGCTTACGGAGCGGCTTGGATATCGATGTTTCTGTATCGGCTGATGCGGTCATTAGCTCGGCTAGCCGCAACCGGCTTTTGAGCGCCATATTTTCCTTGCGTAACTGCCATAGCGAATCTTGATAACGCGTCTGGTGTTTGTGCCAGGCGAGTTCCAGATCGACCCCGGAATCCGTTTCCTGGTCGGCTTCCCCGATCCCGGATACAGCGTCGGCATCTTTCTCGTACTGCCCCTCGTATTC
>PXCX01000214.1 GCA_003565195.1 PVC group bacterium
AAACAATGCATGCGATGAAATCCACTTGACACGCTGAATAAAGGCATCCTGCAAATCGCCGGTCGGATTGGCCAAAATCACCAGCACGAGGCCGATCGCAAGGAAACCGGCCATGGTGGTCAGCATCCATTTGCGGCTGTCGGCGTTAAGATCCATCTCGGCCCGGATACTTCGATTGCTGATTAACCAGGCGGCGGCAGCAATCAGCAGCGGGACGGCGGGGGCAATCAGAATCATCAGCGCCCGCAGCGCCCAAGGAGCTGCCGTATCACCGACGGCGCGGGCCAGCAGTTTCAAAGCGATAAAAAGATACACGACCCCGGCTCCGCCGAGCGTCACGGCCGCGATCGCGATGTTGGTCCAGCTATATTCCGATCGCTTGTAATTTCGCAATATATTAAACAGGTCCCGGCCTTCGATGACAACCATCAGCAGGACACCGACCGCGGCTATGAACATTATCAACACGCTCAGCAAACGATAACTGAACGACAGGAACGGGATGGTATTCCCGGGACCGGCAATCGTTTCTTCGGCAACGATTATGAAAACTGTGACCAGCGAAATCGGGATCGTGATCCAGCGTATCCGGATTTGCCGGGTGCCGGCCCGGAAATGCCAGGCGGTAAACGGCAGAAACCCCAGCAAGGCCATCGGCAAGGTGAACTGGCTGCGTAAATCGGCGAAGAAATCGCCGACCTGTCTCAGAAACTGTTCTGAAAACAGGTCTGTCGGCGTAATTCGTTCATATTGTCCCCGGGTAATGGCGTGTACAAATCCCTCCCAGGTACGCGTGTTTCCCCAGTTATGCGGCGGATTGAAATCGGAAGCGATCGGCATGTAAATGTAAACCAACAGGCCGATCTGTATCAGGAGAAACGAGAAGGCGACTGTGCGGCCGCGCGGCAACAGGTAGCATGCCAGCAATAAGGCCAGGAAATTCAGGAATAAATATACGTACATCGATGGATTCAACGGATGCGACAATTCCGGAAGCCATCCCTGCAGAACCGCGCCGATGACCACGAGATACGGGATGCCGGCAACGGCAAAATCGCGGAAAAGATCGTGATCCTTGAGCAAAACCACTACGACCAGGGCCACGGCGATCAGCAGCAGGGTATGATGATTGCTCAATCCCAGCCCGAAAGAGAGGGCGGCGCAATACAGCCAGCGCGGATTCGGACGCAGGATCCACAGGTAAATGAAAAGGAACATCGACGCCAGGAAGAAGACGTTCATGGTATATACTTCGACGATCACGGCTTGTGACCAGTGCGCCGGGCTGAATGAAAAAATCAGACTGCCGGCAACCGCACCGGTCCAGCTGATCGTGGCAAGGACGTTCTTGCTCAGTTCATGTTGTTGCCGCGAGATCCAACTCAGAATGTCACGCCCCGAACGCGAAAGCAGCAGGGCCATAATGCCGGCGGCAGCCGCCCCGAACATGGCCGACATAAGATTCATGCTCCAGGCCGGATTCGGATGGCCACGGAATTCGGCTCGAAAGATCGTGCGAAAGATAAAAGCGCACATGGTCCATAATGGATATCCGGGCGGATGGGGAACGCCGAGATGATCGCCGGCCACCGCTAATTCGCCGGCATCCGACATGGTTACCGAGGGGGCAAGCGTAAAAAAATATACCGAGAAAGCAATCGCCAAGGCAACCCAGAAGGCCCACCAGTCAAGCCGGGTAAAGCTCCGTTCGGGCAGGTGTGGATCGGGGACGGGTGGCACACCTTCAGGGCTCGGCCCAGAGGGGACGGGCTCAGGCGGCGTGCTCTTGGTCGATCGGCGGTTTTTGTTCGCGCCGGTTTCAGGATTTCTGCGAAGGTTCATGATCTCTGTCTCTGTCAAGCCTGCTAAAAACCGGGAACCCGGTCCTGTACGTTGTCGTATCGGTCTGAAAATATCGTGGCCACCGATTATAAGTGATAATTTGCCGTTATGCAACGTCAAATCCGGGTGGTCAAATCCGGTGACGGATGCGCGACGCGAAATCTTGCTGGACGGGATGGTTCAGGCCTGCTACAGTATACGGCCAAAGGATGCGTTTAAAAGGATGCGTTTGATAATAGATAATATGGCGGCTCGTTTAAGGTGGAAAGTGGCGGCATCCGGTGTGTTTGGGTGCTGTGCCGTTCGGTCTTGAACCAGAAAAAACAAAGAGTCGGTGTTGAAACGTAAATTAAAAAGAAAGACGGTTTTAGTGCGATCTCTGAGTCCCGACATGGGGCGCCGCCGCATCCTGGCGGCACGGACATCGCGCGGCGGGGATGCTTGGCGGATTACTCTACGAAGACTGACGGTGGTTCTGATTCTTTTAACGTTGCTGGCGCTTGGTGTGCTGGCTTGCGCTCAAGGTCTCCGATGGGCGGGACGCAGGCTGCTTTGGGAAAACGATACATATAACGTGCGCACCTTGAATGTCAGGGTTGACGGACGTTTGTCCCGCGAGCATGTTCTGGAGTTTATGAATCTTCCCGACGAAATCAATCTGTGGGCTCTCTTGCTGGCACGTCGTACCGACGCGGGAAACAATGGGTTGCGAGACAGCATGACGATCGATCGAATCCGCGAAAATTTCTTGAAACGGATTCCATCCGCGTCGGATATGGATATCGCGGTTCGGTTCCCGGACCGGCTTGATGTTCGCGTTAAGGAAAGGGTTCCGTTTGCCACGGTGGATGCCGGCAGGGGATATGGTGATTTCGTGATCGACCGGCATGGCATGGTCTTTTTCGATCCACGCGATGATGCCCGTTTACCTTTGATCATGGGGGTTTCTTCGGAAAATCTCATGCCGGGAATGGACCTCTCCGGGACCTTGAAATCGGCATTACGGTTACTTGACATGGTGCGACAACCCAGATACAACCGTGATATCGTGATTCGCCGCCTCAATGTTGCCGCTGACGAGTATCTGGAATGCTGGCTCGAAAACGGTATTCATGTTACGCTTGCATGGGCCGGGATGGATGACAGCCGCGAGAACGGCGATAAACATCTTGAATTGAAACTTAATAGTTTGCGCTCGATTATTCGAGATAGCCGCGAGACCGGCCGAAGAATAGAGTCAATCGATCTGACGTTGACCGAAGACAATATCCCGGCAACGCTCAAGTCGAGCCGGATCTAACCAAAATGGAATGTTGATGCGCGCACGTAATCATAACGGAGAGACGGTTGTCGGCCTCGAAATCGCTACCACCAAGGTGGTGTTCATGGTGGCTGAGCAACGGGATGATGGGGAAATTACGGTGCGCGCCCTGGCAACCCATCCGACGACGGGATTGCGTAAGGGACAGGTGGTGGACTACGAAAGCGCGCGCACTTGTCTGGGCGAGGCCTTGCACGATCTGAGACAGAACTATTCTGTGCCGATCAAACGCTTGTTTCTGTCGGTGTCCGGCCCGCATATCCAGACGTTGCGCAACCGGGGTCACGTGGCGGTGCTGAACGAAGACCTTGAAATTACCGAGGAGGAAGTCCAGCATGTCAAGCAGGTGGCGGCGGCGATTAGCCTGCCTGAAGACCGCGTATTGTTGCATACCATTTTTGGACGTTATCGTATTGATGATGCACAATCGGCGTTGCGGCCGGAAGGCATGACCGGTGCGCGGCTTTCGGCAGACATGCTGGCGGTGCATGGATCGCAGACCCATTTCCGTAATCTGGCCAAACTGGTTCGTGATTTGGAGTTGGAATGCAGCGATACTGTATTCAGCGGTTATGCTTCAGCGGCTGCGGTTGTGCGTCCGGAACAAAAACGCAGTGGCGTCGTCGTGATTGACCTGGGCGGGGGAACGACCGATTACATGGCCTATACGGATGAAACCATTGGTGCCATGGGCGTGTTGGGCGTTGGCGGGGAGCATGTAACCAACGATATTGCTCAAGCGTTCGGTTTGACGACCCGGGAAGCCGAACAAATCAAACGCGATCATGGTTCGTCATTGTTGGAGCGAACCACCAAGGTGACCGAGTTGGCGCGCCAATATAACCGGAAACGAACGGTCCCGCTGGCGTCACTGCGTACCGTGATCCATGCGCGCATGGAGGAAACGTTTGGTTTAATCCGCGAACGGCTGGAAGCGGAAGGGGTCTTGGCGCCTGTGGGAGCCGGGATTTTGTTGACAGGTGGCGGGGCTTTGTTGCGCGACGCGGATGTGCTGGCCGAGAAGGTCTTTAATAAGCCCTGCACGGTTGTATCGCCATGGCGTTTACATGGAGCAGGGCTGGCTGACCGGCCGGAATTGGCTACCGTGGCTGGCGTGGTTCGCTACGGATTGCGTAATAAGTCGGATTCCGGACGGCATTCAGGCTTGCTCGATTGGTTCCGGGTATTCTGGGATGGCGACCGCGAAGGAGTGGAGCAGGATGATCTCTTCGTCTGAAGGGCGTGAATTTGTGCGTCAGCGTAAAGTCGTGGCTTTGGGTGGCGGCGCCTGTCGGGCGCTTGACCGGATGTTGGCCAGATGGCCGCGGCCACCATGTACTGTGGCGGTGGATACCGATGATCGTTCACTGGATGCCAGCCGGGCGGCCGCCCATCTGCCGCTGGGCGGGCGCCTGACGAAAGGGTTTGGCAGTGGTGGCGATCCGCGGGTAGGTAAGCTGGCAGCCGAAGAATCGGTTGCCGAATGGCGCTCGGTATGCGCCGATACCGATTGGATGCTTCTTTTGACGGCGCTGGGTGGCGGCACCGGAACCGGCGCGGCATCCACCCTGGCGCGGGTCGCCATGTCTTGCGGTACCCGGGTTACCGCGGTGGCCACCTTACCGTTTGATTTCGAGGACGACGAAAAGTTAAAGCGGGCGCAACGCGGACTCCACGAATTGCATGCCGCTTGCGATGCGTTGATCGCGGTACCCAACAGCGGACTGGTTGCCGCCGCAGGGTCGCCACACGAGGCGAACGCCGCCTTTGCGGCGGCGGACGGCGCTGTGGGCGTCATGTTGACCGCGCTGTGTCACATGATTCTGGGGCAGGGGTTGCTCACGCTGGATATGCCTTCGCTGCAAAGGGTGCTGGGCGGTAGAGTGCGGCCGGCGGCATTCGGTTTCGGACGTGCCGACGGCGAATCCCGCGCGCCGACGGCGCTGGCTGACTTGCTGGCCTGTCCGCTGCTGGTGGATGACCATCGGCTAAGCCAGGCAACCGCCGCCTGGGCTGGTATCCTGGCCGGGAATGACGTTTCCTTCAGGGAAATAGAAACGACGCTGGAGGAACTGCGCGCGGCTATGAAACCGGAAACGACTTTGCTGACCGGTGTTTATCTAGATGAGTTTTTCGGTGACGAATTCAATCTGGTCGCGATAACCGCGGGCACCCAGCGCAAGGCGGAAGAACCGAGTCTTTCCCAATTGGACGTCTCCACGCCTTTGTCGAAAACAGCCCGGCGATCGTTGTCAACCGAGGAACAACTCAAATTCGATCCACCTCAAAAAGGTCGTTTCAAGGATGTCGATCCCACCATTGTCGGTGGCGAAGATCTCGATATTCCCACATTTGTCCGCCGTAAAATACGTTTTGAGGCTGCACGATGACATGCGCTGACCAGGATTCCGGAAGACGTCCCGTGCCTGGATTGTTGCGATGGATCCGGCTTTTTTTGCGTCATGATGCCGGACCGTTTAGTCAGTTTATCAAATATGGCGTCGCGGGAGGGGTCGCGACCGGGGTTAATATCGTGATCTTTTTCTTGTTGGGCTGGCGTTTGTTGCCGTGCCTGACGGAAGACGATATTATGGTAAGATTACTGAATGTGGCACCGGCGGCGGTTCCCGCGGCACGGCGCGCGTTG
This sequence comes from PVC group bacterium, assembly GCA_003565195.1. Classification (GTDB taxonomy): domain Bacteria; phylum Verrucomicrobiota; class Kiritimatiellia; order CAIKKV01; family PXCX01; genus PXCX01. The sequence continues at coordinate 5,811 of PXCX01000214.1, forward strand.
AATGCGGCGATTGCCAATACGGTCGCCTTCCTTATCTCCAATGCAGTGGCCTATACGTTGAACTTGATGTTCGTGTTCAAGGGCGGACGGCATCGCTGGCTGGTCGAAGTCGGCCTTTTTTACGCTGTCTCCAGCATTTCATTCGCCGTTGGTGTCAGCTTGCAGTCGCTTTTGATTGCGCGGTATGATTTAATGACCACCCTTGCTTTCGGAACCAATATCCTGAGTGCGCTGATGATTAATTTCATGGTGCGCAAATACTTGATTTTTCAACGCCCCTGAGAACCCGGATCGTTTGAGCGTATCCGGCAAGACGAACTCTTGTCGTGAACCACGATCATGCATTAAGCGCTCGGTTTATACTGATCGAACCGACCATGCGACTGGAACATGTGGAGGCAAAACTTCAGAGCAACATTGACGTCGAATTGACAATTTGCCGTCATTTCAGGTAAACTAGTCGTTTTTTAACGAGTCGTCCACAGGTTGACGGGAGTATTGCATGCAGGATCATAATGCACAGGCCATCATGGCCGAAATATCAGCGGCGCGCAAACAAATCGTAAATGCGTTGCGCAAGGTAATCGTCGGCCAGGAAGACGCTGTCGAGCAGATTCTGATCACGTTGTTCGCCGGGGGACACGTCTTGTTGATCGGGGTTCCCGGCCTGGGCAAGACCCTCTTGGTTAAGAGTATCTCCCGGATTTTCTCGCTGGACTTCAAGCGCATTCAGTTCACGCCCGATCTGATGCCGGCGGATGTTTTCGGGACCGAGGTGGCCGACGAGGATCCGGCCACCGGGCGGCGGACTTTCCGGTTCATTCGCGGGCCGATTTTCGCCAATATATTGCTGGCCGACGAGATTAACCGCACACCGCCGAAAACCCAGGCGGCGTTACTGGAAGCGATGGAGGAAAGACACGTTACCATCAGCGGTTCGACGCATGCCCTGGATTTACCCTTTTTCGTGCTTGCGACCCAGAATCCGATCGAGCTCGAGGGTACCTACGCCCTGCCGGAGGCGCAGTTGGACCGGTTCCTGCTCAATGTCGAACTCGATTATTTGCCACCGGCGGACGAGGCACGAATGGTTACGGCCACGACTGCGCCGGCCGTGGCCGACCTTGAGCCGGTACTGGCCGGTCCGCGGGTCCTCGAATGGCAGCGCTGGGTGCGCGAGGTACCGGCG
>PXCX01000161.1 GCA_003565195.1 PVC group bacterium
AAAATTCGACTATAAATTCTTGCTAGCCTCTATGCCAGATAGCATTTCCATTCTGCTCGCCGCGTTTTCACCCGAAAAAATGACCTTTCCGCAACAGGAACTAGATAATGTACTCGACCCCCAGTAGCTGCCCCGCCTCCACCGCGCGTTTGCGGGGCGATAGCCATTTTTGGCTAGCTCGAAGGTGTAACTTGCCGGCCTGAAATAGCCACCCGACGCCGGAAGGCTGGCTGTTAATCGTTACCGGATAACTTGATTAGCTCACAATGCTGGCGCAACCGTTGCATAGAACCAAACTGCCGATAACCGCGGCATACGCCGTGATCCCGAAAAAGCCTGTTAATAGTTTTCTGGCTGCACGAAAGCCATCCATCATAGCACCTTGGATATCTCGGCCTCCTCGGCCCAGATAATCTCGCCGGTTTCGACGGAGTGCAACATCATGATAAACGAGAAATAGGCCTGGGTGGCTCTGCGGCCGCGTGTCTCGATGTTTTCCACGAACCCGTACAGCACGTAATCGGCGCCGATAATACGACCGGCGCTGGCAATGGTCGCGGGATCGACATGGCCGGATTCATTCTGAAACTGAAGTTGGCGGTACACGCTGCCGGAATGGCCGCCACATCGCGCTTCGCTGGTCGCCGCAGAAAAACGTACGGCACGCGAGCGCCCCATCTCAACGGTTATCTTGTTGATCAAGAGTTCAGTACGCACATTGTACGGGGTATGATTAAACACGTTACCCAGCGCAATCATCGGCCGTTCACCGCTATCCGTGCGTAAATCCCGGTTCAGCATGGATTCAACCATACGGGTAACGACGATATTGTAGTCGTTCGGATCAGCACGTCGGGTTTGTAAGCGATGATCGACTTCACTCGGGTCGCGGTATGCCGTACGATCTCCCGGCGTCGCGCAGCCACTCAAGCCCAAAACAATTAGAACCGTTACGAACATCAATATATATTTTGTCATGATTATCTCCCTGTTTACCAGCGTGATCCATCACGGCGAAACCGGACTTCACAAATAAAATCCACAGCGTCCGGCGAAGGCGCGGTGGCCTGCAAAAACATCACATGCTTGGCGGCGACGCGATTCTGACGCCAGTCGCTTGTCCGCCCTCTAATGGTCATGCCGCGCTCGTCCAACCAGATGAACCGGTACTCGAAGTGAAAATCCCGGTTGCTGATATTTTGACCGCGCAGTTGGGCGATCATGATATCGTTGACATTGCGATCCACACTCCGTTCGGTCAGGCGAATATGGTTGTTGAGCACCATCGAGTTGTTGGTTACCTGATATTGACTGCCGATTTTTTCGACAACCAAAGGTTGGAAGGGGCGCGAAACACAACCCGTCACCAACACCAGCATTAATCCCATACAAATTATCACATGTTTTTGCATTGCTTGACTCCTTAAGCGATTACCTGTTCAACCTTCGTCGTTCCACGGTTGTCTTTCTCTCGATCGATTCGGGGCTTTCGCGGCACAGGAAGCGGCTCAGGTCGCCGGTCAAGGCGTCGGCGCCCTCGACGATCTGCGCATCGGCGAATTTGCGTGACCCGACAAACGCCTCGGTCAGCGAGAGCGTAAAGCTCGGCACTTCAATGTATTCGGTCCGTACTTCCGGATCGACTTCCGCCCGCACGGTGGTCGTGGTCGTCTCAGTTTTCTCAACAAAACGACGACCGGTTTCAGGATCGACGCCCTCGATAATGGTGACGGTTGCCCCGCCGGGCGTCTTCTTCTCGACACGCACTTGCGGTCCTTCCTCGACCCCGTCGTACATGGCATTTCCATGGGGAAGCCCCATAACGAGCGTGAGACCCAGGCATATTCCATAGCATTTCCAGTTCTTCATTGAGTACCTCCTTGGGGTATGCTCGCTTTAAAATTTCCACATGACGCCGAGATTGAGCAAAAACGCGTTTACATCGAATTTTTTATCTCTGCCGTTGATGGTTGCATCGGAGGAGCCGAGCAGAAAGTCATACGACAACCCGGTATTGACGAAAAAGCCATCACTGATCAAGAAGGCGAGACCTGCCTCCAGAAAAGCGCCCGGTCCGTCTTTCACGGATACGGTTGCCGGATCGACCGCAGGGTGCTCCTCTGTTTCAGATGGCACAAACTGGGTGTTGCCGTCCAGCAGATAGTACCCAATACCGCCGCCAAAAAACGGCGTCACGCGTCCCTGGGTGGGCGCCCAATAGCGAACCCCCATCGCGATCCGGGTAAATTCGCCATCAGTGGCGCCCAATCTTTCGTGATTATCCTTTCCGGAAACATTTAAAACAGATAAATTAATGTCTAAGTTGTCGCTTTTCTTATAAAAAAGCGATGCTTGGGGGGCAAAAACGCGTTCCGACCCGCTTGCCGGCCCCACGTCCCAGTCCACGTTCGCCCATCCCAAATCAAGCTTGACTCCCCAGGCCCCCGCGAAATAGCCATGTTGCATGGTTGGGGATGGGAGCGGACCTCGGCCCAGGCCCGCAGCGGATGCAGGTTCCCCGAGGCTGCCTTGTCCATGTTTCTGACCATATGCGGTTCCAACCAATAAAAGTGCGATAATGAATAGCATCTTATTCATCTGCTTTGCTCCTTGCGTTTGTGTAAAACTACAGATAGGCTTGCCAAAGCTGGTGGCGACACGGACGAAATGGCTTTCGCCATAAACCTTCCATTTAACCGTCAGGCTGTTAAGCTACTCCCGCCTCATGACAAAGTCAAGGGCGAAAAAAATACAGCAGCGAAGAACCGCCACAGTGTCGGGTGCCGCGTGCCGGGTGTTTCCTCGTAAACTTCTGCACCCATTGTTGCGCCCAGAAAAAAACCGCCCCGTGTTATCGCCGGGGCGGTTTTAAACTGTCTTTCGTCAGGCAGGATTGTTTCAGAAATCGAAACGGGCGCCTATGCTTATGAAAAGATCATCAATATGCGAGATCTCGCCGAAGAGCGAAATGTTTTGATCCAACGCGTATATCGCACCGCCTGCGATGGCCAATTCCGTGTCGGAACCACTGTCTGAATACCTCCCGTAGGGTGATCGAAAGGAGTACTCCCAGTTTTGATGGCTTATTCCGCCGAAACCGTAAATGGTAAACTGGTGATCGATCTGCATGCTGGCCAATGCGCCGACGTTGAGCATCCACAGATCAACCTCTGATTTCCAGCCTGCGTGGGAATCGTCGAAACTGGTCAACCCGAAGGCTCCACGCAATGCCAGATCAAAGGCTGCATCCACCGGCAACTTGTATTGGGTGCCGAGCTGAAAGTACGGTTCCGAATCCGCGCCATCGACATCGATAATTCCCGCTCCGCCGAATACCGCCATGTCATCCATGACACCATAGGTAAAACGTCCTCCAAAGAGGTTGACGTCGCTTTCAAAGGTCGCTGAACCGGTAACCCGCATGTCTCCGACTTGCGTGTTGGCATCGTCTGCGATGGGTAATCCGAGAAATGCCAAGGCTGGCGTGGCCATTCCGCAGACAAGCAAAATAATTACTAAACGTTTCATTTTTCTCTCTCCTATTATCGATCGTGATAAGGTCTTCTTCTACTGATGTTAAAAAGTCATTCGCATGCATCAAGAATTCAATGATACTCCGGGCAACACCTCCTTCTATCGATCGCAAGTTTCCTCGACTTTCCTTAACCGCTAATAATGTATCTTGCAAACGTTTCTTTGTCAATACCGTTATAGGAAATACCAGCCCTGTAGGCAATATAACGTTACTATGTTCCCGGATTATTGGCCGTGATCGCATGTCGTATTGTGATCCAATGGGCCAGCGTGGTGACCCCAAGCACGGCAACTCCCGCGATCAGTGTGCCCGGCGCCAGGGTTTGGCCGGTATCGAAACCAAGATCATGTAACCGCCGGTAGCCGGCCGGCAGGACAACCGTCAGGACGCCAGCCGTTATGAGGGCGATGAAGGATACACTAATCCAGCAACGACGTAACATATGGCGGGTCAGGATCGGCGGCGAATACCCCAGTTGCAGCAGTAAACCAATACGGGGCGCTGCCTCGGCCAGTTGCAAACGATAGATTAGAATCAACAGAAGCACGGCCAGCAACACGAAAAGCGTACCCACGCCACCCACCACCCCCAGGGCCACGAAGGCCATGCGTCCAAATTGACCGGCTCGCAGACGCTCGCTGTTGATCTGGTAATCGTGGCTGCTGAAATAATCCAGCATGACCGAATCGGCTGGCCGTCCGGTTTTTACTATCAATCGTGATGGACGTTCCGGTCTTTGACGGGCAACCTGGTCATGACCCCAGCGCATGAAACTCGCGGGTACGATGATCGATGGAAACCGATCGCTCAAACCCGCGACGCGTGCCGGTAACGTGCGTTCGCCGTGTGGTCCTGAAATGGTTACCCAACCGGCCATCGCACCGACCAGCGATTCCGGAATCTGGGGTAATCCCTGTGCTAGCGCAAACGAGAAGTTGTATAAATTCAGAAATTCGCGCGCAAGGATAATGGGGACATGGGGGGCTTCCGGGGTCCAGTCCCAGTTGTGCGGTACGATATCAAGGAAACGGTTGGGCACCGACTCGAAAAACAAATCGGTATATAATGGCATCTCCATGCCGATGCCCGCCGCCGGGCTGACATCATCCGATGCATCCGTCGGCCGTGATGCCGCGGGATCAGCGATCAAGGATACCCGGAACCGGCTGGTTGTGAACTCGCCCACGTCAACCACGAACGGTTGCGCGCGTAATCTCTCGATTTCACGTTCCGAAAATGTCGGCCGCATCGAGGTCAGCATGCCGCCGATAGAAACCCGTTTATTGACGATCAGGTAGTCGGCATGCATTCCATGATCAGGGCGGGTTGCCCGGTAAATCCCGATGGCAAGGTTAAGCGAGACCAACAGCAGGACCAGACCGAACACAAAAGATGTCATCGCCGCCAGCGCTTGAAAACGGCTGCGGCCGGAAAACAGCACCCGGTTCAATAATCGACGCCGTTGCTTGCGGTTGGCTGCATTTCTGCTCATGTAAATCGTCACAGTTTGAGGCGCTGGTCAGTAACCAACGGATAATCATAGCCCAGCGATGTCATGATGAATCCCGCCCCGCGTTCGCGACAGGCCTGGTCAATTAACTCGCAGGCAATTCCTGTATTGTCCGCATCAAGATGGCTGAACGGTTCGTCCAGCAGAAGCATATCGAAGGGCTGACTCAAGGCGCGTACCAACGCCACGCGTTGGCGTTCGCCCCAGGACAAACTGCCTACCGTTCGCCCGTTAAGGGATTCCAAACCCAGCGCCGCCAGCATTGACGCCGGCGCGGGAGTCAGCGCGGTCTCCGTTAATACAGTTTTAAGCCGAATGTTTTCATCAACCGTCAGCTCAGGCAACAACCGTAAATCCTGGAACATCACGGCCATGCGCCGACGTCGCAGGGCACACCAATCGATCGGATCGTAACCGGCGGCCGACCGCCCGTCAATCCGCCAATCGCCCTCGTAATCCCCGCGTAACCCGCACAATAGGTTGATCAAACTTGTCTTGCCGTTGCCGGATGGAGCGTCAAGCTGGTAACGTTTTCCGGATTCGAAGCATACGTTCCGGCGCCAGATATCGGAATGCCAGCTAAACACTTCAATCAACGGTTTGGGCATCAAGGAATCGAGTTCAATTTGCATCACGCACAGTATATTCCCAAAAAAAAAGTTTTTTTGCAAGGATGATATGATAAATAGATTGAATAAACGTTGCCAGTTGCTATGATCTTGCGGCAGGCAACCGGGGTGTAATCGCAAACAAGTCGCTGCCCCGGCCACCGAGTCGACCTGATCATGCGCATTGAAACTTTTGAATGCGAGGATATTTTCTATCTGAAGAGATGCGTGTGCACGAATATGTGTGCGAGTACGGGGGAGGGGACAATGATAAAGCCTTTTGCCTTACTCGTACACTCCGCCGCGAAGTACAGGTTAGGATCAATCTTTAAGTGTAGGGACCGCAATTCATGGATTCTGCGGAGAGGTCAGCACCATCGTTGCCGGCCGGCACCCCGTATTGTCGGCGGCGTCCGTTGCCGGGTATTGCGCTGACTTTTATCGCGGGTACGGCATTGGGTCTTTGGTTGCAGCCGCCGGTCATGCCGGTGCTTGTGGCTGCGGGGGGTTGCCTGGCGCTTGGGCTGATCGGCAATCTCCGCCGTTGCCGGTGGTCGGGTGTCGCGATGTTGTTGGCGTTGGCATTGACCGGTTGTGGCGCGGCGGTATTGCGTACGACCGCGCTGTCGCCGCGGGCGGTGGCTGCACGGCACCTGGAAAGTACCGAGGAAGCAGCGTTTCGGGTTCAGATAACCGGTGATCCAGTCATTTACGCGACCCGATCCGGCCGGCCTGCCTGGTCGGTGCCGGCAATCGTTCTGGCTTGGTACGACCCGGATACAACGACCTGGTACAAGGGAAGCGGGACGTTGACGGTGGGCTGGCGACCGTCTGAATTCCGGCCTTCGCCACGTTATGGAGACCGCTGGCAGATCTACGGTAATTATTACAGCGCCGCATGGAAACCGGTATCCGGAATGCCCGCTCGTTTCTGGGCTTGGCGGACGGAACGGATCGGGACCGACCACGGATACGGATGGATTGCACAATGTTACAGTTGGCGTCGCCGGGCGGCGGCCCGTTTGGCGGCTGGAATCAAGCATTTCCCCGGGCGGATCGCGGTGGTGCATGCTTTATTGTTGGGTTTGCGACAGGAGTTGGCCCCTTCATTGAGAGACCTTTTTGCAACCACCGGTACATTGCATGTGTTGGCTATCTCGGGACTGCACGTCGGGGTGATGACGGCTTTATTTATTTTCGTGCTTAAAAGCGCCGGTGTGTCGCGCTGCGCCTGGTTTTACTTTCTGGCACCGTTGCTGATCGCCTATACTCTGGCAACCGGTGCGCGGCCCAGCGCG
>PXCX01000007.1 GCA_003565195.1 PVC group bacterium
CGGCTCAGGCAACCTTTGTTCATCTCGCGCTTCCTGTTCATTCAACCCCATACCGCCCTGACAACCTTTACCGGTATACCCTGGCCAATAATTCCGCCTGACCGTTGGCGTCGCCGCGTTGGATCAAGGTTGTGCGTCGCGACTGCAGCTTGCCCCCGACGCGACGACGGCTAACCCGGCTGATGTCTTGTGGCGCGCACATGCTTAGCATCAACCGTTTTCCCTCGAGCGCAGGCCATTGATCGCATTGCACATCCAAGGTACCGAACGCTACCAGACGCGGCTCGTTTTTGGCCGCCGCCGTAGTCGTCCGGGCAAGCGCGTCAAACGGTGTTCGCCACAAAAGCGACGTCAGGGGACCCTCGGCAAAATCACCGATCTGGGCCCCCGCCAACGTCCAGACCGCGTTTCCCAGGCGCGCCAAGGATTCGGACCATTGGGTCTCGCTCAATGCTTCGCTGACCTCGATACGGACGCCGAACGGACCCTCGACGGCTTCCTTGAACAACGCGCGCTGGGTCCATGAATCGGGGTCCGGCCGGTACACACCGTCGCGCATGATGATGACGCCGGCCGAAGTCTTGTGGGCGATCGCCATCCGTGGCCAGACGAGCGAAACGCGCAGCATGTGGCGTGTCTCGCCGGAACCGTTCCGGCCCCGTTGGGGGACGTGCAGGTTGTCCAATAACAGTTCCAGGATACGGCGTTTGATCATGATTCCTCCCAGCAAACATTTCGCGATGAGAACGTTTATTCACCGCCCATCAGTTGCCTTAGAGAATAACGCCGCAAGCATAACATATACAAACCGGCTGTCAAACCGGCTCTATTTTTGACTTGCATCTTTGTTTTTATCCGGCATACTGCGTTAATGCATCATTTGCACGCGACATCACGGCTCTGCCGAAGGAAGGGATCATGGTTATGAACGATTATGTTAAAGTTTTTTTGGATGAATCGGAAATGCCGCGCCAGTGGTATAACATCCAGGCCGACCTACCAACGCCGCTGCCACCGCCGGTTGACAAGCAAGGCAATCCGATCGGACCGGACGCGTTGGCTCCGGTATTTCCGATGAACCTAATTGAGCAGGAAGTCAGTACCGAACGCTGGATCGATATTCCCGAGCCTGTCATGGATGCGCTGCGGTTGTGGCGTCCCAGTCCGCTCTGCCGCGCGCGTCAACTTGAAAAGAAACTCGATACGCCGGCGATCATTCTTTACAAGAACGAGGGCGTTTCTCCGCCCGGCAGTCACAAACCCAATACCGCGGTGGCTCAGGCCTATTACAACCGCGAATTCGGGATTAAACGGTTGGTGACCGAAACCGGTGCGGGCCAATGGGGCAGCGCGCTGGCCATGGGTTGCCGGTTGATGGGTTTGGAATGCAAGGTCTATATGGTGCGGATCAGTTTCGATCAGAAACCGTTCCGCAAAATCATGATGCAGGTTTGGGGCGCGGAATGCGTGCCAAGTCCCAGTGAAAACACCCGTACCGGCCGTGCGATTCTGGCTGAAACCCCGGATACACCGGGCAGTCTGGGGATCGCCATCAGTGAAGCCATCGAGGAAGCGGTAACCGACGACAAAACGCGTTACGCGCTGGGCAGCGTATTGAATCATGTCCTGCTGCACCAATCGGTCATTGGTCTGGAAGCGCAGAAACAGTTGGAGAAAATCAATCTGTATCCTGATGTAGTTATCGGTTGCGCGGGCGGCGGCTCGAATTTCGCCGGTTTGGCCTTCCCGTTTGTGCGCGACAAGATTCACGGACGCGACGTGCGTATTTTGGGAGTGGAGCCGACCGCTTGCCCCACCCTGACCCGGGCGCCTTACGCCTATGATTCCGGCGATGTGGCGATGATGACCCCGTTGCTGGCAATGTATACGCTGGGTCATGGCTTCGTGCCTGCGCCGGTACACGCGGGCGGGTTACGCTACCACGGTATGGCGCCGTTGGTAAGTCACGTACAGCGTGAAGGTTTAAGTGAAGCGCTGGCATTGGATCAGGTCGAATGTTATCAGGCTGCCATGGAGTGGGCGCATTCTGAAGGATTCATTCCTGCGCCGGAAACCTCGCATGCCATCGCCGCGGTCATCCGCGAAGCCAAACAAGCGCGTGAAGAAGGCAAGCAACGCGTGATTCTTTTCAACTGGTCCGGCCACGGGCTGATGGATTTAACCGGATATGACAACTTTTTGAACGGCCATTTGACCGATTACCATCTGCCTGATGAGGATTTGAAAAATTCCACCGCTGTTCTTGAAAACCTTCCGAAACCTCCGCCGCACGGTTAAGGGTATATGCAGCAACACTATCCATTTAGCGAGATTGAAGCGCGCTGGCAACGGTATTGGGAAACGGAAGGACTTTTTCATACCGACACCGACACGGCTGAGAACAAGTATTATTGTTTAATGATGTTTCCCTACCCGTCGGCGGCATTACATGTCGGTCACGGCAGGAATTACATCATCGGCGATGCCGTGGCGCGTTACAAGAAAATGCGCGGCTACAATGTACTGACCCCGATGGGTTGGGATGCCTTCGGGTTGCCGGCGGAAAACGCGGCCATTAAAACCGGTATTCACCCCCGCGCAAGCACGCTGCGGAGCATCGCCACCATGAAACGCCAGTTGCGGGCCTGGGGCGCATGCTACGACTGGGATCGCGAGGTCGCATCCTGTCATCCCGGTTACTATCGCTGGACCCAATGGTTGTTTCTGAAGCTCTACGAAAACGGGTTGGCTTACAAGGCCGCTGCGCCGGTGAACTGGTGTTCATCATGTCATACCGTTTTAGCCAATGAACAGGTGGTTGACGGTCGCTGCGAACGCTGCGAAGCAACCGTCGAAGCGAAACGCATGGAACAATGGTTCTTCCGGATCACGGCCTACGCACAGCGTTTAATTGACGATCTGGAACGGCTTGACGGTTGGCCTGAACGGGTAAAGACAATGCAGCGCAACTGGATCGGCCGCAGCGAAGGCACCGTTTTGGAATTCGAGTTGACGCCCCGGGACGACGGCAGACCGGATCCATTAGCATCGGTCAAATGTTATACAACCCGTGTCGACACCATTTATGGCTGCACCTATATGGCGATGGCACCGGAACATCCGGCCTTAGCGGATCTGGTACGCGGCTTACCGACCGAAGCCGCGGTGCAAGAATACAGCCGCCGGGCGGCGCAACGCGCCACGCATGAACGTATCGCGGACGAACAGCAAAAAACCGGTGTTTTTTCCGGACGTTACGTCATCAACCCTTACAACGGGGAACGTATCCCGCTCTGGATTGCCGATTATGTCTTGATGGATTACGGGACCGGCGCGGTGATGGCGGTGCCGGCCCATGATACCCGTGACTGGGCGTTCGCCCAACATTACGATTTGCCGATTCGTATTTCGATTCAGAATCCGGAACAATCGCTCGACTTGGCCACCATGACGGATGCCTACACCGACGACGGAATCACGGCCGACTCGGGTCAGTTCAGCGGCCTGCCCAACCGTGAAGCGATTACCCGCATGACGGACTTCGCCAAAGAACACGGCTTCGGCGGCCCGATGGTTCATTACCGCTTGCGCGACTGGCTTATCAGCCGCCAACGTTACTGGGGGGCGCCGATACCGATCGTCTATTGCGATGCCTGCGGCACTGTTCCGGTCCCCGAAAACACGCTACCGGTGCAACTTCCCGACGATGTAGAATTCCGGCCGACGGGTGAATCGCCGCTGGCGTCCAGCCCGGCTTTCATGCAAACGCCGTGTCCCGCCTGCGGCAAACCGGCGCGCCGCGAAAGTGACACGATGGATACGTTCGTGGATTCAAGCTGGTATTTCCTGCGCTACCTTTCGCCGCGCGACGAGCAGCGCGCCGTCGACAGCGAAACCTGTAACCGCTGGCTGCCGGTCGACCAATATATCGGCGGAATCGAGCACGCCATCCTGCACCTGCTTTATGCGCGCTTTTTTACCAAGGCCCTGCACGACATCGGACTGATCGGGTTCGGCGAACCTTTTGCCCAACTGTTTACCCAGGGCATGATTTGCAAACGCAGCGAAAAGGATGGACAACTTTACAAGATGTCGAAATCCAAGGGCAATGTTGTCAGCCCCGATTCACTGATTGCCGAATACGGCGCCGACACGGTACGTTTATACACCTTGTTCATCGGGCCACCGGAACGCGATGCGGAATGGAACGATCAGGGGATCGAGGGTGCATCGCGTTTTCTGCGCCGTCTATGGCGACGCGTTTACGAGATGCGCGACGGCTTGCGCGCCGTTACCGACCTGCCCCTGCCCGCTCTCGGGGAATGCACGCCTGCGGAACGGGAATTACGTCGTAAAACCCATGCCACGATCCAACATGTAACCCAAAGCATGGACGGCGCCTTCCATTTCAACGTCGCCGTCGCCCAAATCATGGAATTGATGAATGTTCTCGACACCCATGATCCGGGTCCTTCGGCAACCGATATCACGCGCCGTGTCGTCCGTGAAGCGCTGGAAACCATAATTCTGCTACTGTCGCCGTTCGCCCCCCATATTGCCGAAGAATTATGGATACAACTCGGCAAACCGCCCGGCATTCTTAACGCATCATGGCCCGAAGTCGATCCGGCGGCGTTGATTGTAGACGAAACGGAGATGGTGATCCAAATCAACGGTAAAACCCGTGGCCGGGGTCGGCTTGCTGCCGGTCTCGATGATGACGCCGTGCGCCAGGCGGTTCTGGAATGGGATATAGTCAAAAAACATACGGCGGGAAAACCAGTACGCCGCGTTATCGTTGTTCCCGACAAACTGGTCAACATCGTCTGTTAATATGTGGTCTGATCTGTTAAAACGATGGTTCGATCTTACGCTTGATGAACACCGGGCGTTGGCCCTCATCCTGGCCTTGTTCCTGATTGGCCTGATCGCACGCACCCTTATCTACCGTAACCAACATCCCGATCCGTTATCGCCCAACGGTACCGGCGAAACGTTCAAGCAACCCTGATCGCGACAAAAACAGCCTGGAACGAATCAATTCATGAAAATACTGGTCATTAACAGCGGAAGTTCATCGCTCAAGTATCAATTGTTCGATATGTTGAACGGCAAGGTGCAGGCGCGCGGCGTGTTGGAACGCATCGGCGAACCGGGAGGAGTCCCCGATCATACAGCGGCCCTGACGAGCGTCGTCAACCGGTTGCGCCATGGCGAGGATGGCGGAGCATCCGCGGTAGATATCAGCGATCTGGCGGCCGTAGGTCATCGCGTGGTTCATGGCGGTGAACGTTTCGTGCAAGCCACCGTCATCGACGACAGTGTCGAAGCGGCGATCGATGCACTCACGCCGCTGGCCCCACTGCATAACCCGCCGAATCTGGCCGGGATACGCGGCGCGCGACATGCTTTCCCCGGTATTCCTCATGTAGCTGTTTTCGATACGGCTTTTCACCAGACCATGCCGTCGCGGGCCTTTCTCTACGGGTTACCGTACGAATATTACGAACAACACGGGGTACGCCGCTACGGTTTTCACGGAACCAGTCATGCCTATGTCGCCCGTGCGGCGGCAGATTGGCTTGACCGCGACTCGAACCGATTCAACGCCATCACCTGTCATTTGGGCAACGGTTGCTCCATGGCCGCCGTGCGTCATGGAAAATCCGTCGACACATCCATGGGTTTGACCCCGCTTGAAGGCCTGATGATGGGGACCCGTAGCGGCGATATCGATCCGGCGCTGTGTTTCTTTTTGCCTAACGCGGTGGGCATTCCCATGGCCGACATGGAAAACATGCTCAACAAACAAAGCGGACTGCTGGGTGTCTCGGGCGTCAGCAACGATTTTCGCGCGTTACGCGAAGCGGCCAACGACGGCAATCCGCGTGCCCGGCTAGCGATGGATATGTTTGCCTATCGCATCCGAAAATATCTCGGCGCCTACCTGGCTGTGCTGGATGGCTGTGACGCGCTGGTGTTTACCGGCGGCATTGGAGAACATCAGGCGGACATCCGGGCCGCGATCTGCGGCGGTCTATCGCATCTGGGGATTATTCTGGACGCCGACCGCAATGCCGATGCTGACGGGCAGGCGATGTGTGTAAGCCACCCGAAAAGCCCGGTGGCAGTGGTTGTCATGCCGACGAACGAAGAACTTGAAATCGCGCAACAAACCCTGGCGGTTGTAAATCGCCAGCAGGGGTAAATTAAAAAACAAGGAGTAAAACCATGAAAGCACCGCAATTATCGGATCGTTTACGCGGCAAGAAACTTCCGCATATCGGACTTTTGACCCGTGAAGAACTCGACGAGATCATGACGCTTGGGGCCTGGTTCCGCGATCATCCCGAGGACCGCACGTATGTCAACCTGCTGGCTGGCCGATTACAAGCCTTATTGTTCGTCTACGAATCGACCCGTACCCGCATGGGGTTTACCGCCGCCATGACCCAATTGGGTGGCGAAACGGCTTATCTATCGGCCAAAGACACCCAGATGGGGCGCGGCGAATCGATGGCCGATACGGCGCGCGCATTGAACGAGTTCATCGACGTGTTCGCGGGCCGTCTGTGGTCGCAGGACGACATGGATACCTGTGCCCGCGAAATGACAGTTCCGGTATTCAACGCGTGTACGCCGCACGATCATTCCACGCACGTCATCGGCGAATTGATGGCCGTGAAACAAATGAAAAAGCGGCTTGACGGCTTGAATCTGGTCTACACCGGCATGGCGCGCGGTATCCTGCATTCGATGATCCGGGTATGCCCGGTCCTGAATATCAATTTGGTGCTGGCCATTCCTGAGTCATACGCCGGCACCGTCGACCCGACCATTCTGGCGGAAGGACAAGCGCGAGCCAAGGCGGCGGGAGTCCGTCTGGAGATCGTGACTAATCTTAAGGAAGCGGTGGTCGATGCCGATTACATCCAGGCCAGCACAC
>PXCX01000090.1 GCA_003565195.1 PVC group bacterium
TACATGGCGCCGGGCAGCGTGATCGGTGATGCAATGCCGATCATGGTCAGCCCGTTCAGCGGTCCCCAGGAAATGCCCGAAGCGCTCGAGGAAAAGATGGTCTCGGCAGTCGCCGCCCTGATCCGTAGCGCCGCGCAAAACAAGGGACACGATCCGGCGCTGGCGGAAGCCATGGTTCGACGCGAAATGGAATACGCCATCGAGGACGAGATCATCAGTCCTGCCGGCCAGTTGCTGACCCTGACCAATATTGAAGCCGAACGGCTCGTAGGCGAGGAGCCCAGACGGCTGCTTTCGCGGGGAACCGTCGCCGATCTGGAGGAACTGATCAACGACGCGGGATTTGGCGACAGCGAAACGATTGCGCTAACCATCACCGCCGGCGAACAATTCGCGCGCGTGATTGAATCGTTATCGTTCCTGTTTCTGGCCGGCGGGTTACTTGGTTTATACATTGAAATCCGCTCTCCGGGATTCGGATTTCCCGGCCTGCTTGGCCTGCTGCTGCTGGCGATTTGGTTCTGGGGTCACCATATTGCCGGGTTGACCGGCGTTTTCGAGTTGACCCTGTTCCTGATCGGGTTTGGGCTGCTGCTCGTTGAAATCTTTGTTATTCCCGGTTTCGGCGTGACCGGTTTGCTTGGCCTATTACTGATGGGCAGCGCGATTTTTCTGTCAATGATCGATATCGCGCCGCCCGACGGTCCGATCCTGGCGGGTGAACTGGATTGGATGTATCCGTTGCGCATGATAACCTATACAATCCTGGTGGTCGGGATCGGGATTTACCTGATTACGCTATATCTGCCCGGCATTCCCGTCTTCCGGCATTTAATCCTTGAACAGGCCACCGACAAAGCATCCGGATATGAGGCGTCTTCGGACACCAGCGAATGGGTCGGCCGTCGTGGCATCGCCTTAAGCGCGTTACGTCCCGCCGGCAGCGCTGTCTTCGACGACGATCGCCTGGATGTCGTCGCCCAAGGCGAATTTATCGAGGCCGGCACACCGGTTGAAATCGTCGAAACCCACGGAAACCGAATCATCGTAAAGCGTCAAAAACCGGCATAGCGTTTTAGCCGGATACTGGGCACGGAGGCAAACCATGGAAGCACAATCGCTGTTTATCATCCTGTTTGTGATCGGCATTCTGTTGATCGGCGCCGAACTATTTGTCCCGGGCGGAATTCTCGGCGCGCTCGGCGGGTTAATGCTGCTGGGCGCGATCGGCGCCGCATTTTTTATATCTCCGTCGTTCGGTCTGGCGGCAGCCGGCGCGGCGGCCGTATTATCCGTTGTCAGTATTGCCTTATGGATCTCGTTATTTCCAAAAACGGGACTAGGCAAGAAAATGACGCTGGCACAGGACAGCCGCGCCTTCAAATCGAGTGAGGAAGGTCTCGAATCGCTGCTCCACAAAAACGGTGTCGCCAGCTCCGACCTGCGGCCGGGCGGGTTCGCCACTATCGACGACCGGCGCGTCAACGTTGTTTCCGAGGGCGGCATGATATCGCGCGACACACCCGTTCGGGTCACCATGATCGAAGGCAACCGGGTGGTTGTGCGCGCACTTTCTAACAACGAAGACGGCAAAGCTAAAGATTAGACCCCTTCAGTCTTCTTTATTCCTCGTCGCGAACGCGGACGCGAACGACGCCGATTCATCTTATTGACTGCACCTCCAATCATTGGATAAAGCAATAAGAGGCAAACCGACGTCACCATAAACACGCTACGCATATTGAAAACGGCCGTCGTAATCCCGCCGACAACCGGCGCGATCATCCAGCCGATCGAGCGCGCGGTGGACGACCACCCGAAAACCAGTCCGCGCCTTGAAGCGGGCGTCAGGCGCGACAACCAGATCTGCATCATCGGATCGAACCCGCCCGCAAAAAATGCCGCGCCGAATTTGAACAGGAACAGGGACGGGAACGCGGTCAGGAACGCCACCGGAAACATCAGCAGTCCGGATCCCAGGGCGCAGTAGCGTGCCAGTCGCGAAGGCGGAATATTGTCCGCCAACCGTCCCAGCAATGGTCCTGCCATAAATCCGGCAACGCTACAGGCCGCAAACAAGAAGCCGCTCCACGCGGCTGCTCCCTCGTCGGCGCCGTGAATATCCAGTACCAGTAATGGAATCCATGGTTTTTCCAGATTGATGACGAATGCCAACATCACGATCAAACCCAGCAATGGGAACACCGGCCGTAATTGCACCATTACGCGCGTCGTACGCGTGCGCCACGTGCGCGGCAGTTTCGGCATCGGCTCAAACCATTCACGCACCCCGAAAAAAACCAGCAGGAACGATGCCGCGAGAAAACCGCCGGAAAGCATGAACGCGGCGCGAAACCCGAATAATTCGGCAAACATACCGCCCGCGAACGAGCCGGCCATCACGCCCGAAAACACCGCCGCACTCAACGCGCCCAGCGCGGTACCGTTGCGCGCCGACGGCGTCTGCGTCGAAACCAGCGTTTGGGCCGCAACCATAGTGCCGGTCATAATCCCCTGCCCCACCCGCATCACGATCAACATCTCCACCGAACGCACGCGCGACATCATCAACAGCAGGATCGTGGCACCGAGATAGGAACGTAACAACATGATTCGGCGTCCATACCGATCGGCCAAGGCACCCCATATCGGCGAAAAGATCGCCAGCGTCAGCGGCGCCGCACCGCTGAACATGGCAACCCAGAAATTGAGCGCCCGCGGATCGGTAACCCCCAGTTCACGGATAAACAAAGGCGCGAATGGAAGCGCAAACGAAAAACCCATGATCGCAAAAAATTGCGACAACCAAACAAAGACCAGGTTGCGCTTCCAATAGCGCGACGCCAGCGCCGAAGGATCACCTGCCGCGCGGCGCGGCGCGGCCGCCTTACTTTTTTTCAATGACATGAAATTGCTGCCTGAAACGGTTGACGGTTCAGAGATTCAGGGTTTACGGGTAGAATTCAAACACCATAGCAAATCATATTTCACGAAAAAACACAAGTTAACCAAGCGTTTCGGGTTGCAATTTGCAGCGGATTATGTTCTTATACGCAGCGCTAACCGTTTACCATAGCGGGCGCAAGCCCGCCTCAAGGGGAGTTTAACCAATGATCCGTTTTGCATTTGCCGGATTACGGCACGGCCATATTTTTTCACTGGTCGATGAAGTCAATCAACATCCGGAGACAACCATCGTGGCCGCGGGCGAGGCAGATGCCTCAACCCGTGCCGCCTTGAAAAACAAGGATACGCTGCGGATAACACACAGCGATCCTTATCAAATGATGAATGAAGTGGAATGCGACGTCATCGCCATTGGCGATGTCTATGGCTGGCGCGGCCCGCTGGCTATCCGGGCGCTTGACTTGGGACGTCACGTGATTATCGACAAACCGCCTTGCACCCGGCTATCGGAATGGGAACAAATCGTCTCGCTGTCGGCCATGCGCGGCATGGAAGTGGGCTGTCAATTATCCTTGCGCAGCGATCCGGCGTTATGTATGGCCCGCAAATTGATTGCCGACGGCGCCATTGGCGAGATCCAAACCGTCTCGTTTATGGGGCAGCACCCCTTGATGTGGGGCGAACGCGCCAACTGGTATTTTCAGACTGGTCTCCAAGGCGGCACGATCAACGACTTGGCTATTCACGGATATGACACAGTCGAATGGATTGCCGGCCGGCGTTTGGTGGAAGTGCTTGCCGCGCATACCTGGAATGCCAAGACGGTCGGCTGCCGCTTTTTTCAAACCGGCGCGCAAGCCATGCATAAGCTGGACAATCAAGGCGGGGTTTTAAGCGATGTATCCTATTTTTCACCCGACCGTTGCGGCTATCAGGTTCCCGCTTATTGGCGATTCAGCATTCATGGAACATCGGGAATGATCGAACGTCAGCATGGCGCTGACGGATTGTTTGTCGCCACCGACAACGACGCATCGCCGCGCATCGTCGCCTGCGACCAACCGGTCCATGGCTATTTCGAGGATTTCCTGGCCTGTATAGCGGGACGCACACCGCCCGGCGGTCTGGACACCAACACCGTCTTGCGAGCCTCGCAACTGGCATTACTGACCCAGCGCGCGGCGGACGAAAACATCAAAGGACTCAAGATTCCGGCTTAATCCGGGAATCATTGACTCTCCGTTCCCAGCGCAGGAAAACCAGAATCAGCGCCACGGCCATCAGGAAAACAATGATGGCCGCACCGATTTCGGCGCCCTGCGCCGGCAGGCGATTGCCGAGAATGATCAGATCATCGGCAATAATAACGTATCGTTTAAACGGCCACAAACTCCACAGCGAACCGCACATCAGGCCGATCATGGCGCACATGGTCGCATCGAAACGACGCCGCAAACACACGTTCACCAGGCGGGCCAATGCCAGCAGACCGAAAAGACCGCCCACCATGAAGATCATCAACAGGATCACGTCCCTTTCGTCAACCGCACGCAACAGGTTGAAATACACACCCAGCAAAAGCAAAATGAATGAACCACTCACGCCAGGCAGGATCATGGCGGCAATTGCCAGAGCGGCGCCCGCGAAAATGTGAGCGGCAACCCCGGGAGAAGGTATCCGCAACGTTATTCCCAAAGTCTGCCTGCCCTCGGATTCGGTTTGCTCAAGCTGCGCGCTTTCGGTTTGTTGTTCGGCCTGCATGGCAGCCCGTTGGATCAGCCGTTGATTGGCGGCATTAGTGCCGGCGCAAGATAACGCAACCGTCAGTGCGGCGGCCGCCAGAAACACGCTTGTTTCAACCACGCCGAAACGACGTACCAAACGATACGGGAAAACGATCGATACCATAATCAAGCCGAAGAAAAAAGCGTAGGTCAGTGTCAAATGCTGATGCAATAAATAGGTCATTAAGCGCGACAAGGAAAACACGGCGACCACGGCGCCAAATCCCAGAAGCGCCAGAAAGCCGGCGTCCACGCGCTGCCATGTCTGGTGCAAGCCGGCACGCCAACCGGGCCGCAAGCTCAACGCTTGCAATACCGAACGCAAGGCCGCCGCATCCACGTTACTCAACGCCTTCAGTAAACGCGGATAGATGCCAAGCACCAGGGCCAGGGTTCCGCCACTGACACCGGGAATAATATTGGCCATTCCCACGAGATAACCCTGAATAAATCGTTTAACCATACTTATCATCATTATGCGAGGACTCCTGAGATTCAACGGTTTGCAACCATCACCAATCGGATCGTCTTTCATGTCGCTGGCGGTAATGACGAAACAGCAAAACGCTAAAACGCCATACCACAAGCAAGACATTGGTTTCATGTTTTTTAATATTATAGACTGCCGGAATCGGTACCGCACCCACAGTGATTTCGCGAACAATGACGTGTAAGAGCACTTCGGATTCGGCTGCAAACCGGCTTTCATGAGCCTCGACAAACGGCAAGACATCGCATCGATAAAGCCGGAATCCGCATTGGGTATCGGGAACATACTGTTGCATTGCAACTCTAAGCAACCATGTCAAGAATCGATTGGCCGCGCGATGAGACCGTGGCATCCTTTCGGGCTGACTCATCCGGTTGCCGATCAATACGGGGATTCCGGTCCGTTCGTAGGCGGCGACAAAACGCGGGATATCGGCCGGATTGTGCCGGCCATTGCCATCAAGACAAATCACGTAATCGTAATGACGGTCGCGCACATAGCGAAACCCGGTATTGAAGGCGACCCCCTTGCCCCGGTTTTCGGGATGGGTCAACACATGCGCGCCGGCCTGGCGAGCCTGTTCGGCGGTGTCATCGACCGATCCATCGTCAACCACCACGACATCACTGACATATTGACGTATCTGGCGAACCAGCGGACCGATCGTCGTACCTTCCTGATATGCCGGAATCAGAACACACTTGCGTTGGTGTACCCGTTCGTTATTGCGGTTGAATTCTACAGCGTGAATGTGTTGGTCTCTATTCAGGCTATCCGCACCTTGTTTATCCGACATATTAATTCCGTTTCGCCGATCCGGCGGCGCCTTCGCTTGCATGCTTAGTTGGTCCCGCCATCGCCCCGCGCACGGCGTGCCTGCCGGAAAAGTTTACCGGCTTGAAACGAGGAACGCACCAGCGGACCGGCCGCCGTTTCATGAAACCCTATCTCGCTTGCCCAGCGGGTATAAAGCTCGAACATCGCCGGTTCAACAAACCGTTGCACCGCTAAATGCGCGTTCGATGGCGCCAGGTATTGTCCGATCGTCAACAACCGGCAACCTGCCGCATATAAATCTTCCATCGCCTGTCTGATTTCATCATCGGTCTCGCCCAAACCGACCATCAACCCGGATTTAATCCAGACTCGCGACCGCTGGCCGGCCGCA
This sequence comes from PVC group bacterium, assembly GCA_003565195.1. Taxonomy (GTDB): domain Bacteria; phylum Verrucomicrobiota; class Kiritimatiellia; order CAIKKV01; family PXCX01; genus PXCX01. Next base: position 6,350 of record PXCX01000090.1, read on the forward strand.
TGCCGCAAGACCGCCAACGAACGGTGGTAATCCGCCTGCGGCCTTACCGCAGACTGTAACCGCCGCACCGTTTCCAAGTTATGGTTAAAAACGTCCGGTCCGGCCGCAAGCACTGTGTCAACAGCCTCGCGGTTTCCCTGAAAATCCGGCACCAGCACTTCGGTGGTTGCCTGCGGTAACGCACAGCGAACGGCATCGATCACCGCCGCGAAATGTCCGGCGCCACCATCCGCCAGATCATCGCGTGTGACACTGGTCAACACCACATGCCGCAATTGCATGGCTTTCGCCGCGGCCGCAACCCGTTGAGGTTCATCCGGTTCCGGCGCTACGGGAGTCCCGTCGTGGACGGCACAAAAACGGCAGGCCCGCGTACACCCACCACCGAGTATCATGAACGTAGCCGTACCCCTTCCAAAACAATCCGCTGCATTCGGGCATTCCGCCCCACGGCAAACCGTTCGCACCCGCTGTTGCCGCAACACCTCTTCCACCGCCGTAATCGTATCGCCGGCCGGAATGCGCACCCGAA
>PXCX01000092.1 GCA_003565195.1 PVC group bacterium
CTTGGCGGGCCAGCCAACCGGAGCCCAAGGCGATTTTTGATTTGTCCTACGGGGAAAACAGCGCTACGATCGCGATCGCCTATGATCTGTTGCACGACGAGCTGACCGGCGCACAACGAGACCGGTTCGTTACGATTGCGCGCGAACGGGCGATTGAACCATTTTTACATCATACCGGTGCCGACCGACGGGCATGGTGGTACGAGAAGAAGGACTCGAACTGGAACACGGTTTGTGCCGGCGGCGCCGGCATGCTGGCGCTGGCGATGTACGAACATTTTAGCCAAGCGGCCACGGTCGTACTGGCACGGGTGGAAGCATCGCTCAAGCCGTACCTACAGCACATGCATGAACTTGACGGCGGCTGGCCCGAAGGCATCGGATACTGGAATTACGGGATGCGGTATGCCTTCATGTATTTGCTTAGCCACCAGCGGGCGCTGGGCCAACCCAATCCTTTGCTGGCGTTAAACGGCGTGCGTCGATCGCTGGAGTTCCCTTTGGACTTCAGTCCCAACGGTGTGCCCTGCGGTTTCAGTGACGGCAACCAGTGGCATCCGATGCCGTTTCATTTTGCCATCGCGGAAGCGCTGGATCATCCAACCGTGATCAGCGCCCTGCACAACCACTTGCAGCGCAAGGGCAGCGCAACCGGAGGCAGTCCCTGGCCTGATGCCGCGGAACTGATTTGGCTGCATCCCCGTAAGATCCCCGTAATGCAAACTGCAACCGACCGCGTGGCCCGCATCTACAAGGGTCTAGACTGGGCGATTCTCGCCGATCGGCTTCCCGATCCGGCAATCTACATGGCCATCCGCGGCGGGAGCACCGAAGTGCCGCACGGCCACATGGATTTGATGAGCTTTCACTGCGTGGTCGGTGACGAGCGTCTGATCACCAGTCTAAACGTAAGCGGTGGATATCTGGACAGCACATTCAGTCCCCGTCGCTACGAAATATTCGAGATGACGCCCGCCAGCAAGAATACGATTATCATTAATGGTATCGGCATCACGAAACCGGCCGCCGTTGGAACGCAGCTACTGCATCACGGCGCCATTGAAGGGGTTCGCATGGATTCCACCGGGCAGTTCGGCGTGGCACGCCAGCAGCAGCCCGATCGCTTCAGTGGCCGACTGGCACTGAATCTGGCCAACGACGCCTTCATGATCGTGGATCAAGTGGAACTACACCACAACGGCCGAATCGAATCGCGGCTGCATAGCGAAGCCGACTTCACGCTGCGCGAGACCAGCGCCGTACTGCAAGGCCGGCGTCAGGCATTGACCGTCACCTATGGGGCGAACATCCCGGCCGGCCTGCATACGTCCGTCACGACGCCCACGAAACCCGGACCCGGCGTCAACGTGTTACGTTGGTGTGCCGACGGTTTGGTCTTGCAGGCAACGCTGGTAACGTTGTTGACTCCCGGCACCGGCTCGCCAAAGTTGCACGTCCAAACCGGGAATAACGAGGGTATTCGGATCCGTGTTGCAAACGATGGTTGGCAGCATGAAGTCGACCTTACCGATCGGCTGTATTTTGGCGGGCAGGCCAAAGTTGGCCGGTAGAAATAATCTTAACAAACCATTTGATCGTGACACGAGTTCATATTTATGCCACAAGTTCTTTGGCTAGGTCGGCGGCCGAAGCGGCGTCAGGCGCATAGCCGTCGGCACCGATTTCGTCGCAAAAGGATTGCGTTAACGGCGCGCCACCGATCATGATTTTGACCTTGTCGGCCAGATCGGAGCCCTTGAGCACATCGACCACTTCCTTCATGTTCGTCATGGTCGTGGTCAACAAAGCCGAGGCACCGATCAAGGTCGCATTGTGTTCGCGGGCCAGATCCACGAGTTTCTGTGCTTCCACGTTGATCCCTGCGTCAATCACCTGAAAACCAGCGCCTTCCAACATCATGCCGACCAGGTTTTTGCCGATATCATGCAAATCGCCCTTGACCGTGCCAATGACAACCGTGCCTATCGGCTCAATCTTGGCTTCCGCCAGTAAAGGCTTAAGGATCTCCATCCCCGATTTCATGGCGCGAGCCGCAATCAATACCTCGGGAACGTATACTTCATTCTTCTTGAAGCGGGCACCGATGATTGACATACCGGACAACAACCCCTTGTTCAAGATATCTTCCGGCGCAATACCCTCCTTGGCTGCCTGCTCAACCAAGGCCTTGACATCGTTCGCCTTGCCCTTCATCAGGTTTTCGCTGATTTGCTCTAATAAGTCCATTTCCCAAACTCCTTGTTTTTGTTGAGGTTTACACCGCTGATAAAAAAACTTACCGGTTTTTATCCACCTTTCGCTTTTCGCTGAATTCATAATATAATCCATTTTTTTTATCAATAATAGTTCATTACCGCATTAAATGCAACGATCTTGTCGCTAATTCAAGTAAATATGCCAAAAACCATACTTGTATGTATGCTTCCGGGGTGATATGATCAAAATTTGTTTCGTCGTTCAAAGTGAAAGTTTCCCTTGCAAGAAAAACATATGACAGCCACCGGCAACTTTTTTGAAAGAGAACTTAATCCGGAGCAACTGGCGGCGGCAACCGCGCCCGATGGTCCCATGCTGGCGCTGGCGGCCGCCGGAACGGGTAAAACACGCACCATCGTCTACCGGGTGGCCTATCTGGTGGAACGCGGGATCGATCCCGGCCGCATTCTTTTGTTGACCTTCACCAACAAGGCCGCCCACGAAATGCTGGCCCGGGCAACGGATCTGGTAGGCACCGGTATCGGCGACTTGTGGGGCGGCACCTTTCATCACATGGCCAACCGTATGTTACGACGGTATGCGCCCGCCGTCGGCTACCGCAACGATTACACCATTCTCGACCGCGACGACAGTCTGTCGTTGATTCGCAAGGCGCTGCGTGCCTGCGGCATCGATCGCCGCGATTTTCTCAAACCGGAAGCGCTGGCCGGACTTTTCGGCGGGGCAGCCAACCGGGATATGCGACTGCGCGACTTGATCGAGGACCGTTTGACTGGCACGCTGATTGATCCGGCCGATGTCGTGAAGGTCCACCGCAAGTACAAGGAACTGAAGCTGGAAGCCGGCGCCATGGATTTTGATGATCTTTTGGTATTCGGTCTTGAACTGTTCCGTCAGAAACCGGACATTTTGCAACGATACCAGGAACGGTTTCTGCACGTTCTGGTTGACGAGTACCAGGACACCAACCCGATTCAGTCCGAATGGGTCGATCTTGTCGCCGCACGCCATCGCAACCTGATGGCGGTCGGCGACGATTTCCAGAGTATTTACGGCTGGCGCGGCGCGGATTACCGCAACATCCTGACGTTTCCGGAACGTTATCCCGATGCCCGGATCGTGAAACTAGAGACCAATTACCGCAGCACCCCCGACATCCTGAAGGTTGCCAACCGCTGTATCGCGGGGAACCCGCGTCAATTCCAGAAAACAATCCGCCCCACGCGGGAACCGGGTCGCAAACCGGATCTGTGCCGGCCGCCCGACGGCGATACCCAAGCCCAGTATGTCATCGACAAGATCGATGGATTACGCCGGGCTGGTCATTGCTTGAAAGAAATCGCGGTATTGTATCGCGCCCATTACCATGCGCTTGAGCTGCAACTGGCGCTGACGCGAGCCTCGATCCCGTTCGTGCTAACCTCCGGAATCCGTTTTTTCGAGCAGGCCCATATCAAGGATGTATGCAGTCTGTTGCGGGTTCTGCATAACCCGATTGACGGGATGGCTTTTGCGCGCCTACTGTGTCTGCTGCCGCGGGTCGGCGAGCGCACGGCGGAAACCATATGGAAAAAGCTGGGATACAGCTTTGATGCCTGGCAAGCAGAACAGAAGGAGCGGCTACGCAGTCTGCTGCCGGCAGCGGCGCGACCGTTCTGGAAAGTGATCGAACCGTTACTGGACCGCTGTCATCGCGACCAGTTGATCGTTGCCGCCAACGAATTGCTGCAACAATTTTTGAAGGTTTTTTATCACGATTACTTGGTCCAGAATTTTGAGAATCCGGAACGGCGGATGGAAGATATTGAAGGTTTACGAGAATTCATCGCGCGTTTTGATTCGATGGAAGAGTTCCTGAGCGAAACCGCGTTGTTGTCCAATCTCGACCGCACCGCGGAAAGCGACGGCGCCGAACAGGACGCCATTCGGCTTAGCACGGTCCATCAGGCTAAGGGACTGGAATGGGATCATGTTTTCGTCATCTGGTTGACGGATGGTATGTTCCCTTCGTCGCGCGGGCTATCCGAGAATGAAGAAGAAGGCGAAGCCGAGGAACGCCGTCTGTTTTATGTTGCGGTCACGCGGGCGCGCAGCCGTTTGTTCCTGTGTGCCCCCCAATGCCGGCGCACAGCCAACCGGCAGACGTTATGGTGCACGCAATCCCGGTTCCTGGATGAAATCCCCGCCGACCTACTGCATAAGGTAAGCGCCGGCCGGCCGGCCTTCCGATGGCATCGATAAAAAACACAATGGGTAAGATTATACGCGCAAAACCGTTTATGTTCACCGAAAACGATCTAACAGGAGATTCACGATCATGCTGATGACGGTTATTGGAAGAGGTCATTCGGGTACACGCGCCATGTCGCATACCTTATCCGAAGCCGGCGTATTCATGGGCGAACCGCTTAACCTTTCCGGCGATCTATTGCCGCCCCAGCCTATGTACGATGCCTGCCGGGTGATGGCACCATACGTGCGCTGGAACGGCGGGTTGCAATGGGATTTTGACGCTTTGCACACGATGCCGATCCCGACTGAATTTGAAGACTTGATCCAAGCCTACCTGCACAGCGTCTTGACGCATGACACCGAATATCGCGGATGGAAGATACCGGAAACAACCCTTGTATATCCATGGATCCGGCGTCTGTTTCCGGACATGGCCGTCATCGTCTGGATACGTAATCCGCGCGACTGCATTCTCGCCAACCACGTGACGGATGATCTGAATGTTTTCAATATCCCCTATCCACCCACGGATCATCCCCGCAAACAGCGCGCGATTTCATGGCTCTACCAGTATGAATTGGTCAAGGCCACGCCACCTCCCGCAAAAATGATCGAAGTCCGTTTCGAAGACTTCGTTCAACATCAGGACCAAACCGTCAGCCGGCTGGAAGCATTCCTAGGAATCCCGTTACCGCGTATTCCCGTCAAGCCCGAAGCGGTCAATCGCTGGAAACAGGATAAGGGGCAAAACTACTTCCCGTTTCTGGAACCGGCCATGCGAAAATACGGATACGAAATACCAGTCCAAACGAAAGGAAAATGAAATATTATGCTACGCGTTACCGTCATCGGCATGGGCCCCATCGGCAACCGGCATGCCGCGATTTACAAGACCCATCCGCTGGCAAAACTGATTGGCGTTTGCGACATTGACCGCCAGCGCGCCGATGATGCCGCAACCCGTTTCGGTGTTCCCGGCTTCCATGACACAGCCGCGATGCTTGCCAAACTGCAACCCGATATTTGCAGTATTTGCACCTCCGGCATCGAAAACGGCGGAGATCATGCCGAGCCAACCCTGGAAGCTCTGGATGCCGGTTGTCATGTACTCTGTGAAAAACCGATCAGCAACGATATCCGGGCCGCCGAAACCATGGTCCGCCGCGCTGCTGAGCGCAACCTTTGTCTGGGTGTCAACATGAACCATCGTTTCACGCCGGCAGCCCGCCTGGCGAAACGCTGGATGGATGAGGGCCGTATCGGACATCCTTTATTTATCAACATGAGTATGTGGATTAAAAACAACAACGAGTCCTCGCCCTGGTTTCATATCAAATCGCTGCATCCGCATACGATCGATATCATGCGGTATTATTGCGGAAACATCGCGGAGGTCCACTGTTTTGCGATGCGGGCGCCCGGCCGCCGCATCTGGTCGACCGCCCAATTCAATTTCCGTTTTGCCAACCATACCGTCGGCTCCCTCACAGGCAGCTACGATATCGAACGCGGTCATCCGATGGAACGTTGTGAAGTGGCCGGCCTTAACGGGCGTTTTGTGCTTGAGGATATGTACCGGGAGCTAATACTGTATCCGGCGGGCAATCTGGAAAAAACCGTTTACACCAATCCGCTTTTCGGTGGAATGCGTGATTTTGCGGATACGTTTTACAGCCGGCTCGACAGCTTTCTGCACGAGATCGATCAAGATGTTCCCCCCGCGGACATCGATGGTACCGGTGCCGACGGGCTGGAAGCGCAAAAAGTGTTGGCGGCCGCCATTCGCTCGATCGAAACCCACAGTGTAGTTTCGGTGACTTAATCCGGCGTTCCAGAAAATCAATTGACGATCTCGCGAAGATATGGCAACATTACTTGGATAAGTAATTATTAGGCCTTTACACTCTGTAACTGAACAATCAATTGTCTGCGTTTGACATCGAATGCGAAGCTAGCATTGAGCATACGTTGCCTAAGTCCTGCCAGACGATTGGTTTCGATCACTTCGGTTACGGGCGAAGCCCACCATAGGAGGATTGACGATGGGTAAAAGCTTGAGCAAGGCAATGCTGATTTCCGAATTGGCAGCCACCACAAATATCGAGGCAAAAGAGGTTGCACGCATCCTCGATTCGCTGGCAGACATCGCCTTCCGTGAAGCACACAACGGTTTTATTATCCCGCGCATCTGTAAACTGAAAGTGATCCGCAAAAGACCAACCCAATGCCGTAATCCGTCAACCGGCCGTCTGATGCGCATTGGGGAACGCAACGCGCTCAAGATTTTGCCATTGAAAGCCGCTCGGGATGCAGTGGCGCCCCGAACCGACGACATGGTTACCATTGTGGAAGAACCAGCGGCAACTCCGGCTGCCTCTGCCGCGGTGGATCCACC
>PXCX01000094.1 GCA_003565195.1 PVC group bacterium
ATCGAGAATGCCGCGTTTCCCAACGACTGGGCCGAACGGATGGCCCGTTGTGACGATGACTGTGATACATGCGGCTACTGTGAAGATGCGTTGAAAATGATTTTGAAAACGTATGAACACATGGAACGGGAGTAAACAAATATGGGCAACGAATCCGTGACCGAAGGCTGATCTCTGATATCGGCATGATGTCGTATGGGATTGCGATTGGAAACGGGAATTATCGATGCTTGACATTTGCCGGCTAATCCCGCATACTCCTTTTCGTTGCTCTGATCCCGGCTGCATGTGCGGCCGCGGCCGTCCGTCTTTGATGACGCGACGAGGACGGGGAATTCAATTCCCGTTCGTTACGCCTCCAGCCACGCCGCCTTTTCGGCCGGACTTTCCAGGTAGACTGTCCAACAACACTGGGGAACAGGTATACTCAAGGAACCACCTCAATGGATAGTCAAAGACCGACCGTAACCGTCAACGGACATAAAGCCCTGTTGTCCACCGCTGCCGCATCCACTCCGGCATCGGAAGTCAAGTCCTTAACCGAAATCGCCGACGTTTTCCAGAGGCTTTTGCCCGCCCTGCAACGTGCCATCACGCAAGCGGGTTACACCGTACCGACACCAATTCAATCTCAGGCGATCCCGCATGTGCTCCAGGGTCGCGACCTGCTGGGTTGCGCGCAGACGGGGACCGGCAAGACCGCCGGCTTCGGGTTGCCTTTGCTTCAGCATATCGCCATCCGGCCGCGGCCCAAGCCATCCAAACGGCCGCGGGCCCTGATTCTGGCACCGACCCGTGAGCTGGCGGCTCAAATCGCGGACAGCCTCTCGGGGTATGGCCGTCATATCCGCTTTTCGCAAACTGTCATCTTCGGCGGAGTCGGCCAAAATCCGCAGGTACAAAGCTTGCGCCGGGGCGTCGACATCGTTGTCGCCACCCCGGGCCGGTTGCTGGATCTGATCAACCAGGGTCACGTGCGCCTGGACGCCATCGAAGTGTTTGTCCTGGACGAAGCCGATCGTATGCTTGACATGGGGTTTCTGCCGGATATCCGCAAAATCATTGGCCGTTTACCGAAGCAGCGTCAATCCTTGTTTTTCTCGGCGACACTCGAATCCGAAGTCATTGCCCTGGCCAATACGCTGGTATCCGATCCGGTGCATATCACCGTTACTCCGGAACAACCGACCGTGGAACGTATCGTCCAGAAAGTGTTGTTTGTGGACGCCAACGACAAGCCGCATTTGTTGAAGGATTTGTTGGGCGATGCGAAAATAAATCGTGTGCTGGTGTTTACGCGCATGAAACATGTTGCCAACCGGGTTGCCGAAAAGTTGGCGCATGCCGGAATTCCAGCCTGTGCTATTCATGGCAACAAAAGCCAGAGTGCCCGCAACGCCGCCCTGGCCGGATTCAAAGCGGGCCGCACGCGTGTTCTGGTGGCCACCGATATCGCCGCTCGCGGCATTGATGTCGACAGCATAAGTCATGTCATCAATTATGATCTGCCGTTGGAAGCCGAGACCTACATCCACCGGATCGGCCGTACGGCACGCGCCGGCGCCGGCGGTGACGCCATTTCTTTTTGCAGCGCTGCCGAACGATCAATGTTGAATGGTATCGAGCGCCTGATCCGCACACGGATTTCGGTAGATCTCGAGCATGCGCATCATTCGGAAGCCGCCCGCACCGCGATCGGCCGCGATGCGCGGCCGGAGCCGCGCCGCTCACGTTCCGGCGGCGTATCCCGTGGTTCGTTCCGCGGCCCGGCGCGCGTCAAGCGCCCGGCGGGTTCCGTCCGTTCGCCGCGTCGGCGGCAACATGCGCGTTACTAACATTATGTTGGAAGTTGAGCACTGGCCGTTTTCAGCCCCGGACCTTGACATTGCCAGCCCGATTCCGCTAGAGTGCCACCATGAAAGCACCTTCCAGACCGATGCCGGCCGGTTATCTCAGACAAGGACGGAAATCGCTGACCTCTGACCTCTCGGTTGCGGGCGTCAGCCCGCCTGAGTCGTTACGGAAAACGTGGTGTTAATTTTGACAGAACGGAGTATTTCAGGAGGAGGTGATGCGGAAAATTTTTCAACAGCAAAGCATGGATTCAGATCAATAATAACAGGAGACATCATGAAAAAATTGATTATCACGGTATGCGGGTTGTTTGTTTTGGCATCCCTGGGTCACGCACAGGTAAAAATCGGCGCTCACGGAGCTTACTCAAACGCGGGAGATATCGAAGACGAAGATCTCGGCTTCGGTGCGCAATTCGGATTTCATGTCAACGAGACGCTCTCTATGGAGCTGGCAGGCACGCGATTCAAGGATTTTGATGATTTAGTGGAGATTACAACCATTGCACTGACAGCCAGACTTGGTTTCCCGGTCAGCGACACAAGTGACTTTTATCTTGGCGGCGGAGCCAACTATAACATCATTGATCTTGACATACCGGACTTTGATTATTTCAATGTCAAGATAGATGACGAGATCGGGTTTCATGCTGCCGCCGGCTTAGAAATAGAAGTGAACCATTCTTTACAGCTCTTTGCCGAATACCGCTACACATTTCTGGAGTTAACCTCAACAGAAGAAGGCAGCAACATGTCGGGAAAAGATGATTATGACTTTGGTCTGGCGCGTGTCGGCCTAAATTTGGTATTCTAACCGATGGGTAACCGTGAACGCTTACGCATAATTCAATAGACTACGCCAAACGGGAATTTAAAATCCGTTTGGCTAGTAGTCATGGAATCCTTGTCTTTTCGGAAGGCCCTGCAGTTTCTGCTCGATATCTGTCAATTCCCGATACAAGGGTTCCTGGCCGACGGCAGTGCGCGCATACTCCCGGATATGCCGGCAATGGCGCAAGGTGGGTTCAATGTTTAACGGTTGCGGTTCGGAGCCCGCATAACGTTCGAAGTTGCGACGGTAAATTTTTTCGAGCACGTTGCGTTCCAAACCGATCCCGGTCACATGCCGGCTGCCGGCGCAACCGAATCCTTCAAACGTTTCATTCGTTTCCAGAAACTGACGCATCATGCGGATCTTGTCGGTCATTTCGGCCATGGTTTTTGGTCGCGGTTCGAGCGGCGTTATGTTGTCGGTACCGAATATGATCCGATCCTGGTGTTTGGTGAAAAACGCACGCCATCGCGCGCAATCTTTTGAGAAATTCCGGTACATTTCCGATCCCGGTGTGATGTCGAATGCAACGTTGGGCCAACGCTCCAGGAATTGATCGGCCCGTTCCGGATGGTTGGAAAGAAAATAGAAATGCGCGAAAATGATGCGCAAGCGCGGGAATTTTTCCAGAACGCGGTCGACCTCGCCATACAATTGTTCCTTGGTTGGAAATGTCCCGTCGGTATAATCCCAGCCATTCTGCAGGGCCATTTCGGTGATTCGTGCGGGATCCCAGAAACTTCCCGGATCGGCGACGTGCCAGACAATCGGGAATCCGGTTTCCTGCAGAAACGCATAGTATCGGTCGTATACCGGATCATCCATGCGGAACGGAATCAGCTTGCGCGAGGTGGGCTTGCCTTCGAGCATTTTTATGCCGTCGCAACCCATGGCCCGCAGGCTTTTGGCCTGGCGCTCGAATTCCGCGGCCGTGCTGGGTTGGCCGATGTTGTATACCAGCCCGCCGAATACGTAGAATGATGCCGGGTGCAGTCCCTTGGCCAGTAGCGCGGCGGAATTGCTGGAAAGCCACCGTTCCGGGGTGCCGGGGACGCAAACGATATTGATGCGATCAATTCCCGCAGCTTGCGATAATTCCAGGATATCCCCGATACCGCGATGATTGTTGAGGTGGACATGACCATCCAAGATTGGGGTGTTAATGGGTTGAAACATGTTAACTCCTTGAATGGTATACCTTGGCGAGCCGGAAATTTCAGATATGTTTAGCTGGCAATAATATCACGAAATTTACGGAAAAGATAGTTCGAATCATGCGGTCCGGGACCGGCTTCGGGATGATACTGGACCGAAAACATGGAAGCGCGACGGTGCGCAAGCCCTTCAACAGTCCCATCGTTAAGGTTGATGTGGGTGATTTCAATGCTGTTCATATCAATAGTGTCGGTATTGACCGCAAAATTATGGTTCTGGGAAGTAATTTCAACTTTGCCGGTCTGCAGGTGTTTTACAGGGTGGTTGCAACCATGGTGCCCGAATTTAAGCCGGTAAGTTTCCGCGCCGGTTGCCTGGGCCAGTATTTGGTGGCCCAGGCAAATGCCCATGAGCGGGATTTTGCCGATTAACATTCTAGCGGCGTCAACCGCGTATCCCAATGCAGCGGGGTCGCCCGGACCGTTAGAAAGGAAAACCCCGTCCGGTTTCATGGCGAGCACTTCATCGGCCGGGGTCCGGGCAGGCACTACCGTTACGCTGAAACCGCTCATGCGCAGGTGACGCAGGATATTGTGTTTTATGCCAAAATCATAGGCGACCAGCCGCATGTCCGCTGGTGGCAGACTATCGGTCATTCCCCAGAAGCGGGTTAGTGAGTCGTTTTCATTCCAAACCCAAGGCTGGTCGCAGGTTACGCGCGATACGTAGTCTTGGCCGTCCAATCCTTCCCATGCGGCGGCTTTCGCGATAGCTTCCTTTTCGGATATGCTGCCCGAAACGGCCATATAAGCTTTAAGACTGCCGCAAGATCTGATTTTCAAGGTCAGGCCACGTGTATCGATGCCGCCCAGGGCTGGTTTAGCGTGGGATTCAATGCTTGCGGTCAAACTGTTTTCGGACCGCCAGGAGCTGGGCGAATTCAATTCATGCACGATCAGGCCGTTGGCGTAATACCGATCAGCTTCCATATCGGCGTCGTTGACTCCGGTGTTGCCGATTTCGGGAGATGTCATTACAACGAATTGGCCGGCATAAGACGGATCGCTCATAATTTCCTGGTATCCGGTCATGCCGGTATTGAATACTACTTCTCCGACAGCGTCGCAACTTGCGCCGAAGGCATAGCCGCGAAAAACGGAGCCATCCTCCAGCGCCAGAAAAGCAGTCTTCCGCCTCTGTTCTTGACGGGTGGGTTTCATACGATGCGACCTCCTTTTATTTTTGGGGCATGGCGATGGTATTCCTGTAAGCTGCAGACCTCGATACCGCGATTACGTTGGAGCGACTCGAGTCCGTTGACGGCGGCATGCAACCCGTTGAGCGTCGTGGTAATAGGTACGTTCCGGATCACCGCGCGTGCCCGCATTCGGACTTCGTCCCGGCCCGGCCGCGTACCGCTGGTCGGCGTATTGACGATCCAGGCTACATCCTTTTCTTCGATCATATCCAGTACATTGGGGCGACCATCGGAAATGCGGAAGATGGCATTGCAGGCGATGCCCCGCTCGCGCAGCATGGTGCCGGTTCCAAGCGTGGCGTAAATCGAAAATCCGAGCTTGCCCAGGCGTTCGATGAGTGGGGCGGCAGCGACCTTGTCGCTGTCGCGTAAACTGACGAAAACATTACCGCTGTCAGGGATCTCGTTACCGGCGGCCATCTGGCTCTTGGCGAATGCGACTCCGGCTGTGGAATCGATGCCCATTACTTCGCCGGTCGATCTCATTTCGGGGCTGAGCGTGATATCGGTATCCGGGAACCGGGTAAAAGGGAAAACGGCTTCCTTGACGGCAAAATGCCGGGGGATAAACTCGCGCGTAAACCCGATATCCTTTAACTTGAGTCCTGCCATGGCCAGCGCCGCGACTTTTGCCAGCGGCACTCCCGTCGCCTTGCTGACAAACGGTACGGTGCGCGAAGCGCGGGGGTTGACTTCCAAAACATAAACCTCACCGTCCTGCACGGCGAATTGTATGTTCATCAGTCCGCAAACGTTCAACGCGCGGGCCAGCGCCAGCGTATGGCGGCGGATGGTCTTGCCCGTCTGGGGCGTCAAGTTACAGGCCGGAATCATGCAGGCGCTGTCGCCGGAATGTACTCCCGCCAGTTCAATATGTTCCATAACCGCGCCGATTACCGTTGTTTCGCCGTCCGAAACACAATCCACATCCACCTCGACGGCCTGTTGCAGGAACTGGTCGATCAGCACGGGTTTTTCCCTTGAAACCTCCACCGCTTCCTTTATATAGTCGCGCAGCATGTCCATATCGTGCACAATCACCATTGCCCGGCCGCCCAGAACAAACGACGGCCGCAACAGGATGGGAAACCCGATGCGCCGGGCCACCGCTTCCGCTTCGGGCAGGCTGACCGCCAACCCGTTTTGGGGCTGGGCAATGCCAAGTCTGGTCGCCATTTCCTGAAAGCTCCTGCGGTTTTCGGCCGCCTCGATCCCGGCCGGCGGAGTTCCAATGATACGGACGCCGTTGGCCTCGAGCTCGCTGGCGAGATTCAGCGGCGTTTGCCCTCCGAACTGAACAATGGCTCCCCGGCATCCCTCGTTACGATATACATGCAACACATCCTCAACCGTTAGTGGTTCGAAGTAGAGGCGATCGCTGGTGTCGTAGTCGGTACTGACGGTTTCCGGGTTACTGTTGACCATTACGGTTTCGAATCCGGCCTCGCGCAGCGCGAACGAAGCGTGAACGCAACAGTAATCGAATTCTATGCCCTGCCCGATCCGGTTGGGACCGCCGCCGAGGATCATAATCTTTTGGCGGTCGGAGGGACGCGCCTCGTTTGTGCCGCCATAGGTGGAATAGAAATAAGGTGTCCGGGCTTCGAATTCGGCGGCGCAGGTATCGACAATGCCGTAGGCAGGCGTCAATCCGGTTTCCAGCCGTGCCTGACAGACGGCATTCTCGGTTCCGTGCAGCAACCAGGCGATTTGGCGGTCTGAAAAACCGAATTCCTTG
>PXCX01000128.1 GCA_003565195.1 PVC group bacterium
ACACCCGCCAAATCGATGCCTGGAATTTCCGGTCGGATCTCGCGACCGCATCCGGACGCCAGGAACACGGCTTGGTAGCCCTGCTCGCGCAAATCGGCGAGCGTTAAATCCTTGCCGACCTCGACATTGGTTTTGATGTCAAGCCCCAGCCGGACCAACCCGGCGATTTCCTTGTCGACATATTCGCGCGGCAACCGGTAATCCGGGATGGCATAACGCAGCATCCCGCCCGATTCCGGTTGCTTGTCGAATACAGTTACCCGGTATCCGCGCAGCAACAGGTAATATCCGGCGGTCAAACCAGACGGGCCAGCACCGATAATGGCAATTTGCTTGCCGTTATCCGGTTCTTTGGCGGGGTACAAATCTTGGTAATCCTGGGATTGGTCCGCCATGTAACGTTTGACCAAACGCACCGCCAGAGGGCCTTCCAGATCGTTACGGCGACATTTCTTAATGCACCATTGAGGACATACCCGACCGCATACGGACGGCAACGGATTAGCCTGCAGATGGATCCGCATGGCGTCCTCGTAACGGCCTTCAGCCACCAGGGCCATATAGGCGGGCACATTGACCGATGCCGGGCAGGCATTGGTGCAGGGCGCATAGATCATGCTGCCGCAAACGCCGGCTTCGCAGCTTTGATCGCGGATATGCGCCTCGTATTCATGCCGAAAATAGCGCAACGTGGACAACACCGGGTTGGGCGCAGTCTGACCCAGTCCGCACAGCGATGCCTGGCGCACATACGGGGCCAGGGTTTCGAGCCGTTCCAGATCGTCAAACGTTCCTCGTCCTTCGCAGATGCGGGTCACAAGATCCAGCATGATACGCGTCCCTACGCGGCAGGGCGTACATTTGCCGCAGGATTCTTCGGCGATGAACTCCAGAAAATAGCGGGCCAGATCGACCATGCAGGTATCTTCGTTCATGACGATCAGCCCACCCGATCCCATGATGGCGCCGAGTTCCGGCAACGATTCGTAGGTAATCGGCGTATTCAGGAATTCGGCCGGAATACAACCGCCCGACGGACCGCCGATTTGAACCGCTTTAAGTTTTTTATTATCCGGTATCCCGCCGCCGATATCGTGCACGATACTTCCCAGCGGCATTCCCATGGGCACTTCCACCAGACCGGTATTGTTGACGTCACCGGCCAGCGCAAACACCTTGGTGCCTTTGCTTTTCTCGGTGCCAAGCGCAGCGAAATCGGCGGCACCGTTAAGAATAATATACGGGACATTGGCAAAAGTTTCGACGTTGTTCAGCACGGTGGGTTTGTTAAACAACCCTTTTTGGGCGGGGAACGGCGGTTTGGGGCGCGGTTCGCCGCGCCGACCTTCGATCGAATGCATCAGGGCGGTTTCCTCGCCACAGACGAAAGCGCCGGCGCCCATCCGCAGTTCCAGATCGAAATCGAATCCGCTTCCGAACAGGTTCTTGCCGAGCACACCCATGGCGCGTGCCTGCGCCAGGGCTTTTTCAAGACGCTCGATCGCCAACGGGTATTCGGCACGAACATAGATGAAACCGCGATCAGCGCCGACGGCATAACCGCAAAGCGTCATGGCTTCAATCAGGCTGTGCGGATCGCCCTCGAGAATACTGCGATCCATGAAAGCGCCCGGATCGCCCTCGTCGGCATTGCAAACCACGTACTTCTGGTCGGCTTTTTCGGCGGCAGTCGCCGCCCACTTGATGCCGGTCGGGAATCCGGCGCCGCCGCGCCCGCGC
Source organism: PVC group bacterium (assembly GCA_003565195.1). Taxonomy (GTDB): domain Bacteria; phylum Verrucomicrobiota; class Kiritimatiellia; order CAIKKV01; family PXCX01; genus PXCX01. Next base: position 1,741 of record PXCX01000128.1, read on the forward strand.
AAACCGGATTTCTTGATCGTTTCAACCACCTCGGCGGGTTTCATCGAGGACAGGGCTTTGCCTAGCGCCGCGTAACCGTCTTCGGCAATGTATTCGCGGATTTGTTCCGGATCAATCCGACCGCAATTACGTAACGTGATTTTTTGTTGTAACTTGAAAAAATCGATATCACTGATGGCCGCGACCCACTCTGCCGAGGTCGGCTTCTTGTAGAACAACCGTTGCACTACCCGGCCTTTGAGCAAATGTTCGGTTACAATATCCGAGACGTCGGAGATCTTGACTTTCTGGTAAAAAACCCCTTCAGGATGCACGACCACGATCGGACCGATTTCGCACATTCCCATGCAACCGGTGGTAATCAAATCGACTTCGTTGGCCAAACCGTGTTCCGCCAACTCGCGCACAAAGGCGTCGCGGACGCTTTCCGTGCCCGACGAGATGCATGATCCGCCGGCGCATAGCAAGAGCTGCGCTCTCACGTTCTTCCTCATAATCGTTATCCCTTATTCGTAACGCGCCAGGATCGCAGCGATTTTACGCGGCGTAACCCGGCCATGGACATCGTCGTCAATCATCAGCACCGGCGCCAAGCCGCAGGCGCCGAAACATCGTTGGGTCATCAATGAAAAACGGCGGTCGGGCGTGGTTTCACCCATCCGGATTTTAAGTTCATCACACAAGGCTTCCACCACTTTCTTGGCGCCGCGCACGTAGCATGCCGTCCCCAAACAGACGTTGATGGTATGACGGCCACGGGGTTGCATGGTGAAATAATGGTAAAACGATACCACGCCGTACACTTCACTGACCGGTAAATCCATGGCAGCCGCCACATGTTGCTGGACCGGAACAGGGAGATAACCGAAAATACTCTGGGCACGATGCAGGACCGGAATCAAGGCGTCGCGTCCCCGCGAGCATGACGCGATGAATTCGTCCAGCGCGGCGTAATTTTCCCGTTCGCAATCGCCGTTGCAACATTTCTTGGTCGCCATGTTATGCTACGCTCCTTGACTAAAGACCAGGGGTTCAACCACTTTGCCCTGCATCAAATGTTCTTTGACGATCCGTTGCGCCGCGTCCGCATCGACATGGCCGTAGCGCACCGTCCCGGCATCCTGAACCTCAACTTCCACCAAGGGTTCCTGGTCACAAAACCCGGCGCAGCCGGCCGCCGTAAGCGCCACATCGGTGGCGCCGGCTTCTTCCAAGGCGTCCATAAAGGCTTGCATTGTGTCGCGCGCACCAGCCGCAATGCCGCAGGTACCCATGCAAACAACGATGCGTGCCCGTTGTTTGCCGCCGCGTAAATCCATCGTTTTACGCGCTTCGTCGCGGATTTTCCGCAATTCTTCCAAGTTTTTCATGGTTCTCCTTGTTACTCGGGATCCGCGCCGGTCAAAAAAACCTTTTCGATCCCTAGCTCCTTAATCATGGATTCCTTGAGTAGATGATTCAAACATTTCTGCTAAGTTTCTGCAAGATGGCGACACTCCGAAAATTGGCTGGATATAAAACGTATTATTCAACACCAAAAAGGGCCTTTCGTCAATCATTCAATTTCTGGAATGAATGCGTGCTTGCATCTTTCCGGCCTTCTTGCGTATAATATTGGAAAACATCTTTTTGTAAGCGTTCTACTGTTCACAGTTCACGGTTGAAGAGTATAGAATCAGGACATCTTAATTAAGCATTCGGACTACAAAACCATCACATGACGATTTTCCCACCACGCCCGATTGCAACGCCTGGCAACGATACCGGAAACCCCGATGCCTGGCAGGAAGCGCGCCAGCGGATGATCTCCCTGTTGCAACGCCGCGGCATTAATGATGCCCGCGTGTTAAACGCCATGAAGACCGTGCCGCGTCATGCATTTATCCCCGGAAAAAAACCGGCGCCGGATATCGTTTACGGTGATCATCCCCTGCCGATCGGATCGGGACAAACCATTTCGCAGCCGTACATTGTCGCCTATATGACCCAATTGCTCAAGCAGGAACCGGGCCGGCGGGTGCTTGAGATCGGGTCGGGTTGCGGTTATCAGGCGGCCATCCTGGCGGAACTCGGCGGCGAGGTAACCGGGATCGAACGTTTAGCGTCGCTGGCTGACCTTGCCCGCGATGTCTTGAACCGCCTGGGTTATGATCGGATTCGCCTGATACATGGAGATGGCTATAACGGCCTTCCCGAAGCGCCGCCCTTCGATCGTATCATTGTCTCGTGCGCACCGCCCGAGATTCCCGACCGTTTGCTGCAGCAACTGGCCGACGGCGGCCGCATGATCGTCCCGGTCGGCGTCGAACATCAAACGCTAAAGGTAATCGACCGCGAGGCCGGCCGGTTTATCCGTCACGACGATTTAGCCGTCCGTTTCGTACCGATGCTCCAGGAAACAATCACAAAACAGCAACCTTAAACAAACAAGGAGTATGTTGAACCATGAACCACACCTGTTTGCGTGAACTCGTACTGAAAAATCGTTCGTATCGCCGGTTTGACGGCAAGCACCGGGTGCCTGCCGCGACCTTACGCCGTCTGGTAAATCTGGCGCGGCTGTCACCGACCGGCGGCAACAAGCAATCGTTACGATTCCGTTTGATAAATCAACCCGCGGTCTGTTCACGGGTTTTCCCGACCTTGGCCTGGGCCGGCTATCTCGATGATTGGACCGGCCCCGAAAAACCGGAACGACCGACCGCCTACATCGTCATTTTGAACGACACCCGGATCAGTGAATCGCCGGGCAACGATGCCGGGATTGCCGCCCAGACCATGATGTTGGGAGCCGTGGAAGCCGGTTTGGGCGGTTGCATGATCGGTTCGGTCTCGCGCGGTCTGCTGCACAAGAAACTCAAACTGGCGAAACATTTTCAAATCGCACTCGTGTTGGCACTGGGCAAACCGGTGGAAACGGTCAAGTTGGGACGTGTAAAAAACGACAACATCCGATACTGGCGCGACAACCAAGGCGTGCATCATGTTCCCAAACGATCGTTACAGGAACTGATCGTGTAAACCGAAAGATGAAAACGACGAATTATTGTACAATCATCACCACAGTTTCCGATGCCAACAAGGCACGCGCCCTGGCGTCCGCGATCCTCGCATCGCGGACGGCCGCCTGCGCCCAATGGTTCGCCATTGAAAGCATGTACTCATGGAAAGGCGTCGTGGAAAACGAGCGCGAAATCCTGATCCAGTTCAAAACCACCGCCGCTCAATCCGAGGCACTCCAGCAATCTATCCGTGAACATCACGACTACGAAACACCGGAAATCATTGAACTACCCATCACCGGCGGTTCCCCCGAATATCTGGACTGGATTCGGCAGCAAACCGATTGACGGTTGATTGCACTGACAAAGGTTTGTGGTGGGGCATCGCCCCACATCGGCCACAGCCACGCCAGGTCAGTATACAGACGGCAGGTATCTTTCACTTCCTGTTCGATCTCCTCACGTTGTGGCCGGGCGCTGCGCGACAAAGAACTCATAGGCTTAGCAGTCTGAAGCGATCGATAAGTTCAAAGCCGCCCTGCCGGATGGTCGTCACCACGTCCGCCGCCGTGCCCATGGTCGGGTAATCCTGGTCGAAGCTTGCCTGACCCGAACGCGCCTCAGAGTCAGCCTTTGAAGAACTTGGGCAGCCAGCGGCGGTTGGCGCGCAGGAGCTGGTCCAGCATCCGCTCGATGTTCCGGTAATCGCCGATGGCGCCCGTCATCGGGTCGTTGATCATGGCTTGCAGCGCTAGGTCGCGGTCGCCCTTCAGGGCGGCTGCAATTGTCATTTCCTGGTTCGTCACGTGCCTTTGGATCTGGGTTAGCACACCGGGCGGAACGCGTCCCACCGGGATCCCGGTCGCATGGTCCCGCGTGACGAGACCCATCGTTTCCACACAGACATCGGGCGGCATTTCCATGACCTGCCCCTGGTTGGGGAGGTTGAGCACGTCCTTCCATTCGGGTATGATACCGGCCAGGGCGGCGATTGCCCGCGAGGTGGATTCTCCGGATACGGCCGTATCGATCGGTCGCCGGCCGCGGGTGATCTCGCGCACCCGGCGCTTCCATTTCGGTGTGAATTGCGTGCGCCGCTCCTCGATCGTGGTCAGTTCCACGCCCATTTCGGCGCCTTTCTGCATGGCTTCCGTGCAGAAGAAGGGGAAGAACTCAACGATATGCCGGTCGCCGGCCGCCGGCAGGGCGTTGAAGGCGCGGAACAGGGCGAGCTTGACCTGGTTGCCGCCGATCAGCGTCTCGTCCAGAACCGTTCCGGCGCGGCCAACCTTGCCGCCCTTGCGGCCCTTGCGGCTGAATGCGTCCAGCCGGCGGCGCAAAAGCGGGAAGGCGTCGCGACCCTTGTAGCGCAGGCGAATGATCCAAGGCATGTGGTTGACGCCCACGCTGACGCAGTCGAAATCGCTGCGCCAGTTCTTCGCGCCGAGAATCTTTTCGAGACGTTTGAGTGTGCCGTAGAGTTCGTGGCAGAGGCCGATGCAGCGAATGCCGGTCTCGCGGCCGACCGCGCGCGTGAGGGAGGACATCGGGTTCGTAATGTTCAGGATCCAGGCGTTGGGGCAGTGCCGTTCCATGCGCCGTGCCAAGTCCACCACGACGGGGATGTTGCGCAGCGCGCGGGAGATGCCGCCCGGCCCCACGGTGTCACCCACCGGCTGCCAGATGCCGTAGCGGTAGGGAATCCGCAGATCGTTGGCCATGGCTTCGTAGCCACCCGTGGTAATGGTGAGGATCACGTAGTCCGCACCGCGCAGCGAATCGGCCTTGTCCATCGAGGCCCGCACCCGAAATTCCTTGCTCTTGCCCGTCTGGTCGAGAATGGCCTTGCAGCACGCGTGGAGATCGGCCAGGTGCCGGGCGTTGATGTCGTCGAGCACCACCTCGGAGCCTTCCAGGCCGGGTGTAAAAATAATGTCCCTGAACAAGGTTGGGGTCCAGCAGTACGAACCTCCACCGACAATCGCTATCTTCATGAACTCACCTTTCAACTGTTACTGAACGGAGATATATACCTTCCCGCAGATTGCCAGATCTACGTCGCGCGGGTTAACTGATGACGCAACGCCCAAG
>PXCX01000211.1 GCA_003565195.1 PVC group bacterium
CGGGACGACCGTCATGGATATCGCCGCCGCCGACGAAACCGAACCGATACCCTTTCTTCAAGGCGTCAATCACATGCCGACCGCGCATTTCGCCTTTGAGAGCTCCAATTGGCATCGGATTACCGTCGTCGTGATGTTTTTCGCTGCTACCCCAGACCGAATGAATCTCCACCGCTTTTTCGTATGTGGGGTTCCAACCCTGTTCCCAGTCGACTCCCATGATGACGTTGGCGCTGTGATGCGGAATGGCTAGCGCTTCGATATCCGGCAATAAATCGAGTTTATGCCAGAGTTTTGACAACGTATCGCAATCGGGATCGTTACTGCGTAAAGGCGGTCCGCCGTCACCTCGATAATAGATGTTGCGATGACCGGGTGCGCCAACCGCCCGGTTGTGGTTGGTCCACTCCTGGCCGATCAAGGTCGCGAACCGGCCGGGATCGTTATAATCGTTGGTGACGGCCTGGAAATAATCCCATTGCCGGTCGGTCACGGCCTCCATGTGATCGGAGATTGCGCCGAAATCCAAAAAACCTTCGTCGCGGGCGAATGCGTAGAGCTCTTCCGGACAACGGATGCCGTCGCTGAAGAACGTTTGCCAATGCGGATCACCCCAGTAAATCCGGTGCTCCGGCGTTTCCGTCGTAACATGGATCGGGTTCGATACGCCTTCCATACCGGATGCTTCGTCCAACACGTGGATGAAATGGAATCCGGGAGCGGTGATCTTGAAGCCGTCGAACGTTTTGATGGGTCGTTGATCGCCGGGAAATACGCCTTGCCGCTTTCCGTCAAAATCGAGCGATTGGGGACCCGTAAGCGCGGCGTCGGGACCAAGATTCAGGCGGCCAGTCCATTCCGGCAGACAGTTGTCATGATACTGGATTTGCCGCGTTACATTGAGATTGAAAGGACTGCGCAACGCCGGTTTGCGATCGCAGAAATTACCGCTGTTCTCGATCTTGCGGATGGGACCCAGGACTTTGATCTTGATTGAAAAAGGTTCTCCCAGCGCAAGACACGAAGGAGCCACGCAACGGATGCCGGTTGGATTGAGGGGCGAGTTAGTCAATTTGGTTTTCCTTTATAATTCGAAGCGATTCCGTGCTTTCGGAATTCATCACAGGCGATATCCTGCCATTTGGGGTCGAGACCGATCGAGGCGTTGTCGCCGTAATATCCGGCAATGAACCCGCCGCTTCCGCGCCATAATTTATCAAGCATTTCCCGCGCTTTGGCGCGAATGACCTTTTCGTCGCGTTTTTGCAAGGTTGTTTGAATGTCGACCGGGCACCAGAACGTGATTCGGCCTCGATCCTGGTGCGCAGCCAAGGCTTCGATACCGTGCAAATCCGGTTGATCGAACTGCAAGACATCGATTCCGGCGTCCATCAGACCGGGAACAATCGCCGCGATATTGCCGCAGGAATGCATGAACACACGGATCCCGAGTTCGTGGGCCAGACCGCAGAGTTTTTTGAAACGGGGAAAAAATTCATCCATCCACATGGCTGGACTGATCAGTGTCTGGCTTTGTGTTCCCCAGTCTTCAGGAAACATGATGCCGTCAACTCCAGCGGAGGCATAGTTTCGGATCATGTCCTCAAGCATGACATCGATGCGGTCGTGTAATTTGCGGATCCGTTCGGGTTCCAAAACGAGATCCATTAGGTATAGGTCCAGTTTGCGCATTTTGCGGGCGATATTGAAGGTGAACCCGGGCATCCCGCCGGTAAGCCATTGATCGGGTTTTTCCGCGCGACGTTGCGTTGCGACTGCATAATCTTCTGGGCGGGAATAGTCGGGAAAACGGTAGTCGTCGATAGAGGACAATTCTTCCAGTACGCCTTTGACGACTTCGCCCTTGGACGTCGGATCGATACGCTCCCAACGATTTCCCCATTCGTCCGTTCGTTCCCAGTGTCCGCCCTCTGTTTCCCGCCATGGCGTGGAATGTGTTGTTACGGTACAACCGACCCCGCAAAAATCCGAATCGCCGAACGATCGGGCGACTCGTTCCGGACCGTTCAAATCAAGGGTGTGGCGTACAATCTCTCGTGATTTCATTATAGCATCCGTATTCCCTGCAATCGCTTTGTCTGCTCGCTTTCACATGCATCATACCATCAGATACCATGAATTCAAGTCCCGAACCGTGTCCCTGAATTGCGCGTGCAGACTCAAACTAATGTTGACTGATTTGATTTAGGTGTTATTCTTCACCCATCTCAAGGCGGCATGATTTCCGGCTAATTCAATCACGGGAATCGTTTGCCGCGGAATGTTTGACGTTTAACTGATTCGGGAAGGAACCGGACGTATATGAAAATAGCTTTTATCGGCGCGGGCAGCATTGGTTTTACACGCAAGATTCTTGCCGACCTAATGATTGTTCCTGAGTTCAGAGATGCGAGCGAGATTGCTTTCACTGATATTGATGCACGCAACCTTGACATGGTTACCCGTCTTTGTCGGCGGGACATGCAGGCAAATGGCGTCCGCTCGAAGATCACAGCAACAACTGACCGGCGCCGGGCGTTGACGGGCGCCAACTATGTTTTTTGCTTGGTGCGAATTGGCGGGCTGGAAGCCTTCAAAACCGACATTGACATTCCTTTGGCGTACGGTGTTGATCAATGCGTCGGTGACACGTTGTGCGCGGGTGGTATAATGTATGCACAACGCGGGATCCCGGTCATGCTGGAATTCTGTCGCGATGTCGGCGAGGTAGCGGCGCCCGGTTGCGTTTTTATCAGTCATGTCAATCCAATGGCCATGAATACCTGGGCTTGCAGCAAGTATGCCGGCGATGTTAAATTCATCGGATTATGTCATGGTGTTGATGGCGGTATCCGCCAGATCGCTCAAGCGCTGAATGTTGCGACGGATGAACTTGATGTAGTCTGCGCTGGAATCAACCATCAAACCTGGTATATACAAATTCGTCACCGTGGCCGTGAAATCGGTAGCCGGGAATTGTTGGCGGCATTTGAGAAGGACGATCAACTGCGCGCGACCGAAAAGGTTCGCATCGATATGATGCGCCGTTTCGGTTGCTATAGCACCGAATCGAACGGTCATTTGAGCGAATACCTACCCTGGTACCGTAAAAGGTCTCGCGAAATCAGGCGCTGGATCGATATGCGGTCATGGATTCATGGTGAGACCGGCGGCTATTTGCGGGTTTGCACCGAAAGCCGTAACTGGTTCAAAAAGGATTTCCCGAATTGGCTCAAAGCGCCGCCCATCCAATACAAGCCGGAAAACCGCGGTCATGAACACAGTTCATACATTATCGAAAGCCTGGAAACCGGACGATTGTATCGTGGTCATTTCAATGTGGTCAACCGTGGCTGCATTACCAACCTGCCGGCCGATGCCGTAGTCGAGGTTCCCGGCTACGTGGACGGCAACGGGCTTAGCATCCCGATTGTGGGTGATCTGCCGCTGGGATGCGCGGCGGTCTGCAATGCAAGTATCAGCGTGCAAAGGCTGGCAGTTGAAGCTGCGGTAACCGGGGATGACGAACTGTTGCGTCAGGCAATGATGATGGATCCGCTGGTGGGCGCGGTATGTAATCCACCCGAAATCTGGCAACTGGTTGATGACATGCTGATAGCTCAGGCGCGTTGGTTGCCCCAATATAAAAGCGCCGTTTCGGCTGCCAAACGGCGTCGCAAGAAAGAGTCCCGGATCGCGACGCGCGCCACCCGGGGCGCAGCGCGTCGCGACGTCAAAGACATAAAAACTTTGACCAAAAACACAGCTGCTGTCCGGGCCAGAACCGCGGCTGCTGATAAGGGGTCATATGCATAAGGGGAGGGCCGCCGTGCCCAACCCGACGGTTGGCGTTTGGGCGGATACCCGGCAGCGTTGAAACGATCGAGGGCGACGGCCGGTCCGCTTTTGCTTACGGGGCGTATTTGTAGAAGAACAGGTTTTGTCGATAAAGGAATTCGATGAATTGGTATGAAACGGTGAGAATCGCGCCGGTTATCGGGAATGCGCTGGCTGCGTTGTCGTCTTCCGGGCAGGGGCACGACACCGCCGATTCAGGTTTTTTCGCAGTCTGCACCGTCCTTTTGGGGATTTTGCTGATCGTGATCGCGACCGGTTTTGCCGGGCTGCTGTGGTACAGTCGAAAACGCTTGTCACAGATGGTGTTTCAAAAAACGCAGGCCCTGCGCGAAAGCGAGCAACGCTATGAAATGCTGTCGGCCCAATCCGGAACGGTGGTTTGGGAAGTTGATAGGGAAGGCCGATATATTTTTGTGGGTAATACCGTAAAAAACGTTTACGGATATGACGCCGGGGAATTGATCGGCAAGTTTTTTTATGATTTAGCGCCTGCAAACCAACGCAAGGTGATTAAGGAAAAGGGCTTACGCTTGATTCGATCGGGTCAACAGAAGAATGATTTTGAGAATCCGGTAATGCACAAGGATGGTCGCGAGCTGTGGATGCTGACCACCTTGTTGCCTGTTAAAGACAAACAGGGACGTATCACGCGTGTGTATGGATGGGGTACCAACATCACCGAACGTAAAAAGGCCGAGCTGAGGTCGAAAAAATTGTTGGATGAAGCCGAGAAATCGCGCCGGCAGTTGTTGAGCGCGATGCAGGATTTGCAACGAACCGAAAGCGCGCGCGCGCGCCTGGCGCTGGCGGTCGAGCAGTCTCCCGAATCGATCGTCATTACGGATGCCAGCGGCACGATTGAATACGTGAATCCGGCGTTTGAACAAGTCACCGGATACAGTGCAGCGGAAGCGATAGGACAGAATCCCAGTATCCTCAAGAGCGGCGAACAGGACGATGCCTTTTATGCCGATATGTGGAAAATCATCGCTTCAGGCAAGACTTGGAAACGACACTTGGTCAACCGTCACAAGTCTGGCCGTTTGTTTACCGAGGTGGCAACGATTTCAGCGATCCACGACGGCGAGGGACGTATCACGGGCTATATTGGTATTAAACGCGATGTCACCATGGAACTGGAACGCGAACGCATGCAACAGCAATTACAGAAAATGGATTCCGTCGGCAGACTGGCCGGCGGTATTGCCCACGATTTCAACAACATGTTGCAAGTGATCTTGGGTAATACCGAGCTGGCCATTGAAAGCGCGCGGGATAACGACCGGTTGCGTGAAGATCTGGAGCAAGTCGTAGACGCTGCCAAGCACTCGGCGGAACTCACCCGGAAATTGCTCGCGTTTGCCAGCCGGCAATCAGTGAGTCCGCAGGTTCTAACGCTATCCGAAAAGATTGCCGAGTCGATCAATATGTTGCGTCGTTTGATCCATGAGGATATTACCCTGGAGTTGAAAGCTGATAGTCAGGAGAACCGGATCAAAATCGATCCGACACAATTGAATCAGGTATTGATCAATTTATGTCTGAATGCGCGTGACGCCATTAACGGTCGGGGACATGTTGCGATTCATTTTGAACGAAAGCGGTTGACAGGGCAGGAAGTTTTTTTGATGCAAACCCCGACGCCCGGCGAGTACGTTGTGCTCTCGTTTACGGATGACGGCTGCGGCATGGATGAACAGACACGCGCGCATGCGTTTGAACCGTTTTTCACAACCAAGAAAACCGGAAAAGGGGCTGGTCTCGGTTTGTCGACGGTGTACGGGATTATGAAACAGAATGACGGCTATATCGATCTGCAAAGCACGCCGGGTAAAGGGACACGGTTTGAATTGTACTTTCCCGCTTGCAAACAACCTGTGGCTAGGGCTAGGGCAATCGATGATGAACCTGTAGGTATGACACCCGCCGGTGGTGGCGGCGGAATTTTATTGGTTGAAGACCAAACAGGAATTTTGCGGATTACCGAGTTAATGCTAACCAAGATGGGATACAGAGTCTGGTCGAACAGTTCGCCAGGAAAGGCGCTGAAACTGTTTGAAGAACATCGTGATGAAATTGATATGTTGCTGACCGATGTGGTTATGCCCGAGATGAACGGCAAGGAACTCGCCGATAAGGTGGCAAAGCTGAAGCCGCAAGTGAAGTGCGTGTTTATGTCCGGCTATTCCGAGGAAGTCATTGCGCGTAACGGAATTGTGCCGAACAAGACCAGTTTTATTGAGAAACCCTTTGATGCCGAACGATTGCATGCCGCCATTCTTAACGCTTTTGCAAGTGCACCGACGCATCAGGCGGATTGACATGGATCGCGTGGCAGGGTAAATTTTAATTCGTGAGTTGCAAATTGTTTGAGGAGTCGAACATTTTCAGAGGTTTATAACATGTTGGCGGACAAAGTGTTCAGTGCTCAGGGAACACGAAGGCCATCCGTCCTGAACTCTTAACGCTGAACCCCTGAACACTTCAGCGGAGCTGGCTGGCGTTTGGAGACGTAACACGATGCAACTATATCCCGGAACGTCGTCCGAAAGGACCGTCAAGTGTACTGCCGGTGAAGTTTGATTTATAAGATAAAGGGACCGGTTATGAAACATGGAGATATCCGCGGAGCATGGTTAATCGGGGTATGGCTTGGCATTCTGCTAGCCTGTCCGGCGGCAGCGTCAGCGGAATCGATGATGACCCGGGAAAGGGCGCAACAGTTGCTTGCGGCAGGGGTTATTTCTGAAGCGGCGACCGTGTTGACGCATTATTTAGACCGCCAGGCGGACGATGTTGCGGCGCGTTATAAGCTGGCCCGGTTGCTTGTCGACCAGGAACGGTACACGGACGCGGTCGAACATGCACTGTTGATTCCGGCGGACCACATGGCCTACGGCGTGGCCAGACAACATTTGTTGCTGCGAATCCGAATGCGTATGGCAAGCGA
>PXCX01000289.1 GCA_003565195.1 PVC group bacterium
AACCGTTCACGGGGGGCGATTTCCCTGGGATCGCCACGCTCCAGCGTGGCAAGGCAAGAGATGCCAGGCTGGAGCCTGGCGCTCCCAGGAGGCGCAACGCCAGAATAAGTCGCTTTTTATGCCCCAAATCGCACCCCCCGTGAACGGTTACATAGCATGTTTTCCACAGGAATGCGGGCGAGACGCCCGCGCTCCCAGGGAATTCGACGCCAAAATGAGAATTGCTGAATGGCATATCTCGATTTCTCTCTTGAATCAGGGACTGGCTGCTTGCTGGGCGCAAGAACGTACGCGCGACGCAATCTGGAACGCATTCCGTAATCGACACTTCTACGGGGTAAGTGCGAAGGAAAAAATCTTCAATGCTTATATTGCACAAGGATCACTCCATAAATTTCGATCTCCGGCACCACAAACTTCAGCCGGCCGCCGGCTACAGAGTAGTCAAGCTCCGGTTTATCTTCATAATCGGGCGAGATCAGGGTAACAGAGGCAATTTCAGCTCCGTCGGGCAGATTCAACTCTACAGGAACTTCCTTCACCGGGATGGGATTCTCTCCGTCTGCAGCTCCCTCATCGTGATTGTAATTGACCAGATGCAGGGTTAGTCCGCCGGGGATATCGAAGGCTGAGGCCCGCACTTTCCATGTAGCACCGATATTGCTCAGGGGGGCTTTGGCAGTCAGCTGCTGCAGCCATTGCATCGTATTATCGATATCGTCAACACCGCCCCACAGCACGGTCCCATTTCCTTTTTCAACCGGATCTTCACTCCTTTCCGCTGCAAACAAGCCGTCTTTTTCCTCAATCGCCCGGCCTTTTTCATCCATGACAGCGAGATCCCCTATCACAAGAACGGCGCCTCCATTTTCGACATAACCTCGAATGGCATCCCTCTGTCCGGCGGACAGCGAAAGCACTGACGGCAATATCAGCACGTCATATTTATTCAGCCGCCGACGGTCGATGCGCTGGTCGAGTATGAATTCATAGAGCACACGCTCTTCGGCCAGCAGATGGGCTATAGGACGTCCATCCCGGTAGGCATCCGGTCGTCGATTCAGCGCGCTCTGGCGGGGTAGAACAAGTCCGACCTCACTGCGGGGCCGCGAGTTTTCGTAAAGCGCCCGGTTTTCATGTACAAAATTATGATGCCGCACCATCTTCTTCCGGTAGTGTTTGCGGGTGAAATAGTGACGCAGCCCAGTGCCGGCGCCACCGGTAGCTACGGCTTCAGCCAGAGCTACCCGTATACGAGTCATGTATTTACCGATGATAAAAGGTTTGCCCTCAAACATCTCACGCATCCACAGCAGTTCAGGCCAGGCATCACCGGCAGCCCCGGCCTCCAGATCGCCGTCGTAATGGGCTCCGGAATACCAGAAATAGTTTTCTCCGCTATGCCAGTCTTCTATGGGCAGGAAGGCTCTTTCACACCAATGCCGGAATACGCTGTGGTTCCATGTGCCCAGCATTAAGTCGGGCTTAAGAGAACGGCCATGATCGATAAACACCTCATCATAAACCTGCTTGAAGTGGGTTGCAGCCCAGTGCTGCGCGGCCCAGTGCAATTCACTGGCCTCGTTTACATCGGGATATCCCGGCGTTCGTTTCGGTATTTGGTCAAAGGTATGTGTCTCGATATCTTCGATATCAAACTTCCGTGCCAGCTCTTGCTCGTTATAATGTTCAGCGAGGTAAGAGCGAAACTCTTTCTGGCACCAGGGGCAGGCGCAGGGACGTCGATAATTGTACAATGAGACAAGCCCGTCCACCCCCGTATCAATCGCGATCTCGACCATGCGCTTCATAAGCTGCTTTGTATAAGGACTTGAGAGGCAAAGCTTCGTATAGTGATCATAGCGTTCGCGGCTGAGTATTGCGCCGTCTTTGTCCCGCTCATAGTCACGCTTGAGCATTTCACGGACATCATCGACCGGCCGGGGGCCCATCAGGTCCTCATCCCATTCTTCCTCATACCACTTAATAAAGCCGTAGGGCTCTTCGGGGTTGCAAATGACAGTGGTCATCGAAAAGTGACCTATAACCTTTATATCCGGGTCTATGGCATGAATTTCCCGGTTTATCCGCGCTTGATGTTCGAGCGCCTCTCTCTCTCCGGTCACAGCGAGCCGCATTGGTGAACCCGAAGAACGGGGATTATGGGCATAGCCATGAAACATCGGTCCGTACCATCCGATCTGCACGACTTCAGGGCGCGCCTTGCGCACGTATTCCATCAGTTCCGGCGCATCGGTGTCGAACCACGTAACGAAAAACGTGAAGAAACGCTCCCCGCTGTTCGGCAGGTCAGGCCATGGTCCAGGCTTTTCTATGCCGGTTCCCGGATAACACAAAGGCAGTCCGACGCATACAGCACCCACTGCAGTTACTATAATTGATCTCAAAAAAAATTTCATCTTGACCTCCTATTGATAAGAAATCGCTTTTCAGGCGGCATAGGCACAGCGCGCCGTAACGCCTTTTCGAAACCTCTGAACTAGCGCTACCACCAGCGCAAGCGACTGGGCGCCGCGAAATCTTCAAGGTACGGAATTTCCAAACCGTACCGGTTGGCGGTGTCAAACAACTCTCGCAGGGTACGGGTGCTTTGCGTTTGCATATGCTCGCTGATCAGTGAATAGACACGGTGATAGGCCCATTGATTCACAAGATGGCTGTCGCCTTCAGGGACCTCATCGAATGGAACATCAAACACAAAATCGTAAATAACATCGCCCGAACGGCCAACCACCTGGAACGCCACCCGCTCCTTATCCCGCGGGACCCGTCCATATAAGACCAGCGGTCGGTCAAGATACAAGTTGGAAAGCATCAGCGGATACACTTCGCTCTCGCTCTCACGCGTGAATTGATAGCGCAGATCGGTCAATACCGGTCTGGAAAATCCGCGCGCCATTTCCTCGATCAGATCGGGCATTTGCTCAAGACCATTCCGCAGTAACCGTGCTTCGCCGCGATTCCGGTACGTCAACATATCCATCAGAAACATCTTGTCGGTATAATCCCACCAACCGGTCGAAGCAGCAAATAACGAAACGGCGCCCTGATTTCGTTCCGTCAGGTTTTCAATGATTCGCGTGGTATTGGTTTCACCCACGTTCGGTGGCAAACCGTCCGTCAACAACAGGGCGATTTTGGGGCGTCCGGGATCGCGATCCATATCAATGACATGATCCAGAGCAGCCTTGATATCGGTTAATCCGCCCGATTCCATATCATCCAAAAACGGTTGAGTCCGGCGGATGGACGCTTCGTCAGCCGGAATCCAGTCATCCGCATATTGATTGATTTGATGGCTGAAACTGACGATATTGAAGCGATCCCCCTCCCTCAGGTAGGCCATCGATTGCCGGATGCCTTCACGGCATGCGGAAACCCTGCGCTCGCCCATGCTGCCGGAAAGATCCTGAAGAAAAACCACATCCTTGGGCAACACCTCAAGAAACGGTTCGGAGTCTTCATCGTTGCCTTCATGACGCTGGATGGAAATCGCAAAATACATGTTGTCCCGGTCACGCGACGAAATGAATTTGCGGGCTTGTAAAATCAGGTAGCGATCGACCGCCTGAATCTGAGTGATATCCTCGTCCCGTTCACCGAAAAAGTCGCCCAGGGTATGACCGGTCACGGCATCCACGGCTTCGACAGTCGACGGCCAACCGGTTTCCCCGACGCCGGTAAATGCCGGTCGCCAAATCTCCGAATCCACGCCCGGAAGATCGGTGGGATCCGACAAACGGGTGGGCCGGCGGCCGGCCGCCGCCAGTTCGCGGATATCCTCCTCGGTCCCGGGAACGACGATATCGGGCGCATCAGGAATCCGTGTGACATCCGGCGTAATCGCCTTGCGAAATGCCGTCTCCGGCTCGGTCACCACGCGTTCGGTAATCTCAAGAATCTCCTGCCCCGGTCCAACATCGATTATCGGCAGCGGTTCCACCGCGGTCTCATCGGCCGTCATGCCATCATCCAGCAAGGATTCCAGGGATTGATCCGGATCGAAGATCGCCGGATCAAGACGGCTCCACTCCGGCTCAAGCGGCTCGACACCGTGCATCTCGGTTCGACTTGAGACGATCCGTAAATACTCCATGTCCACCGTACGGCGCCATTCGTCGGGCTGAATCTCCACCTGAAAGGGTTCCGTCCGCTCATCGCGCACCGTTTCACCGGTCAGATCGCCATAAATCCAGGCAGCGGGAAAGTATACGGCCACAATGACGTGCAACGCCACCGACAAACCGACCGCAAGCGCGGCAACGATCAACCGCCGTTTCCGCAACCGTGCATTCATTATCACGGCCGTAACAGGGTTTTCCGTCATGAGAAAACATCCCTCCCCCATGTTTCAGGGAGTTCGGAACTAATCGCCATAACGCTGCTCCAATTCCAACAACATCTTGTCCCGGTCGGCGGGACGATCCAAGCGATCAAACGTTTCGGCGGCTTTACGGAGTGCGCGATCGGACACACCGGGGATATTATAGGTCAACCCGACAATCGAATAATAGCGGTTGGCATCAGTTACATCACCGACCGCTTCATGGCAGGCACCCAACCCCAGCAAGGCTCTGGCCCGAAAAACCGGTGCATCCGCCTGTTGCGCATGTTGTTCCGCTTCGTCAAAACGGGCACGGGCATCGGCAATCCGTTCTTCTTGCAACAGCAGTTCGCCCAGCGTAACGGCTGCCTCCGCTGCCAGAGGTGTATGCACATCCGTTTCCAGGGCCGCTTCAAACCGTCGCCGCGCCTGTTCCATGTCACCCGCATCAAGCGCCGCCAGACCGGCAAGCGCATGCCCTGTCTGCAGCCAGCCGGGCTCATTCGCAGCGGTTTCCACCAAAATATCGGCAGCATTGATCGCTTCCCGGAACCGTTTTTCCTCGTGCAACTTCCGGCTGAGCCATTCCAGTAACGGCGGATCGAAGCGATCCATATGCGGATCATCAAGAAGAATCTCAAACAGTTTCGCGGCTTCACTGCCGCGATCCAACTGTTGCAACGCGTAGGCGCGCCGGAACATGATCCGGCTCCGCAACCGATCTTCCGGATCGGCATCCAGCGCCCGTTCCAGCGCAGCCTCGGCAGCGACATAATTCTCCTTACCGGAATACAGCAGCCCCAGGGTGAAGGCGGCATCCGCCAGGTATTGTGTATCGGGGAACCGTTCCGTCAATTCACGAAGCGTACGCACGGCCTGTTCGTTGCGCTCCAGCTGGGCCTCGCTGAGTCCCTTGCGATACAGGGCTTCAACAACCAATTCGTGCTCGGGATACGCTTCAAGCAAACGCATGTACATTCGCACCGCTTCACTATGCCGCTCAAGCGACCGCATTTGCTCAGCGGCCGCCAGCAGAGCCCGCGGCGCCATGGATCGTTCGGGAAAATGATCCGCCATAGCCTGAAAATATTCAGCCGCCTGACGCGCATCGCCCCGTCGTTGAAACAGGAGTCCCAGGCGATACATCGCCTCATACGCCTGGTCGCTCTCTGGAAACTGCTCAATAAGAAGGCGGTAATTCTGAATCGCTTCACCGTCATTGCCCAGATCGTCATGGGCGGCAGCCTGCAACCAGAGCGCCGGCAAGCGGTTCGCATCGCGAATGCGGGCCGCGCTTATTGTTTCCAAGGATCGTTCCCGGTCGCCAAGTTGATACTGGCTCTGGGCTTTCTCAAGAACCGCTGCCTGACGTAAGGGCGAGTCGGGTCGCACTTCCAGTAAACGCGAATAGGAGTCCACCGCAGTGGCATATTTTCCCAATCGCCGCTCGTTGTTGGCCTTCAGGTAATACCATTGATCCCAGGCCACCGCATCATCGTCACCGTTGTCAGAAACACCGGATGCCAATGCCTCGTTGCAAAGTTGCAGACTATCCGCAAAGCGACCGACACGATAATACGTCCAGGCGGCCGGTAAGCGGATTTCGTCCGCGCGCAGATCCTCCTCATAATCACGCAGAAAATCCTCGAACAATTCCGCGGCCCGCTCATCGTCGCCGGATCGCTCATGCATTCGCGCCAACTGATACAGGGCCTCTGCGCCGTGTCGCCGATCCGGCGGGTCATCAAGAACCCGGCCCAACCATTTCGCAGCCTCTTCCTTCTCCGCATCGGCGTCACCGGCCGCCAACAACTTGCCCAGTTCCAAGGCGACAAACGGTGTAAAAGCGCTTACACGATCGCGGGCAAGAAAGTCGCGCCAGACGTGCATGGCCTCGTCCCGTTCCCCGATCGCAACCAGACTTCTGCCGATCCAATAGATCGCCGCATCACGAATGTCCGTATCCGGAGTTTCCCCCAGCAGTTCGCGCAATAAACGGACCGCCACATCGTTGCGGTCCGCCAAACGAAACATTTCCGCCCGGCGCAACATGGCGCGGTGCCGGTACGGACTCGGCGGTTCATGATCGATCACCCGTTCGTACGCGCGCACGGCAGCCGCCAGATTGGCCATATGACGATAACTTTCGCCGATGCGATAATCGATCACATCCATTTCCGCGTAATCGGGGTGTTCCCTGCGCAACACCTGATATTCACGGATGGCATGTTCATGCAATCCTCGCAACAACAAGCCGTCGGCGAAACGCCGTTGCGTCTCGGCATCCATTTGTTCCCG
>PXCX01000213.1 GCA_003565195.1 PVC group bacterium
AGCAGAAAGACGTTCCGACCCCTTCCATCATTTTATCCTTGATTCCGGTGGCGGTGACCGCAATCGCGTTGTGGATCTCGATTTTCATGCTCGATACCCAGCCGCATTTCGCCCTTTTTCTCGGGGCCACCGTCGCGGGTCTGTGCGCGTATATTCATGGATGTGGTTGGGAAACCATCCGGGAAGGCTTCAAACACGCCATTTGCCGGACCACGTCGGCCCTGTTGATTCTGCTGATTATCGGGATGCTGATCGGCGTCTGGATCGCCGGCGGCATTATGCCGTCCCTGATGTACCTGGGATTCGAGTTTTTGTCGGCGCGCTGGTTTCTGCCGTTGATGTTACTGTTCTGTAGCGCCATGTCGTTGATTACGGGCAGTTCGTGGACGACCATCGGCAGCATGGGCGTGGCGGCGATCGGTGTCGGCGAAGGGTTGGGCATCCCGCCGGGGATGACCGCCGGCGCGGTGGTTTCCGGCGCGTTTTTCGGGGACAAGATATCGCCGATGTCGGATTCCACCAATCTGACAGCCTCGGTGTTGGGGGTGAATCTTTTCGACCATATCCGGCACATGTTGTACACCACGATCCCGGCGTTATTGATTTCCCTGGTGGTGTTCACCCTGCTGGGTTTTTCGGTAGCCGATACGCTTGCCATGGGGGATGTGTCGGCCTATACCGAGAGTATTCGCGAACATTTCCACTTGTCCGGCTGGCTGGCCATCCCGCCGGCGGTGGTGATTCTGCTGATTGTGCTGAAAGTGCCGGCCATTCCGTGCCTGATTGCCGGCGTCATCCTGGGCGGGATCGCCTATCTCACGCTTCAGGGCGGTTCGCTGGCCGGTCTGTTCGAGACGATCCATACGGGGTTCCGGATCGAAACCGGCGATCCGGAGATGGACGACCTGTTCTCGCGCGGCGGTATGGAAAGCATGTACGCGGTTATCAGCCTGGCACTGGTATCGTTGGCCCTGGGCGGCATTATGGACCGCACGGGCATGCTGCACAGCATTGTCTTACGGTTGGCCCGGTTTGTGCGATCGGTTGGGAATCTGACCTTGACGGTGATCTGCACGTCGATTTTCATCAATATCGTCGGCGCCAACCAGTACCTGGCGGTCATTCTTCCGGGGCAAATGTTCGAGGAATGTTACCGGAATCAGAATTTGAAATTGAAGAATCTGACCCGGACCCTTGAGGGCGGCGGCACCCTGACGGCGCCGCTGATTCCCTGGAACAGTAGCGGGGTGTTCATTGCCTCGACGCTGGGCATTACCGCCACGACCTACGCGCCCTATGCCGTCCTTTGCTGGCTGACCGCCATCGTGGTTACAGTTTACGGCTATACCCATTTCACCATGACGCGCATCCCACCCGCTGAAACGGAACCTGAAGACCAACAATAATCCTAAGGCGGGCTTCGCCCGCAACCTAGAGGTCAGAGATAAGAAGTCAGATCTCAAGCTGGGGCGATCCGTTTTATACGGTATCCTGTCATGAGGACGGTCCGATGAGCCATACGATTCCCAAGGGTGGGGTCGCCGGTCGATATTACCGTATTGGCGTCAGGATGGAGTAGCGCCTGCTTCGAATGGCCACGCCAACATCTGCAGGCGGTTCAGCATGCCGGGATCGATTCGGTAGTATGCGATGTCAGCCGCGAGTCCATGAATGAAGGATTTCCCTTTCTTCAATATTTCCTGAACTCGTCGATAAACTGCCTCATATCTTCAAGCAGCACGGCATCCGGCTTACATCGCAACACCATGCCGTCTAAGAACATCAGGCTTTTAACAATCGAGAACATCCCTTTCTCAAAACCCATTCCCGAGTTGACTCCGAGCTTGATTGTCTCCATCATTTTCTTTGTCAAAGAAACCTCTTTTACGCTCTTCCCTTTGAAGTCGGAATAGAGCGCATGGAATTTTTCCGTAAACCTGTCGAATTCTTTTCCGGAAATGGATGTTTCTGCCATTTCGTTCAGCCTTTGAGCACATAAACCGTAGTCATAGACAGAGAGGGCATCAAAGAAGTTCAGCAACCCGTTACTCAACCGTTGACTGACATACCCAATTGCACCGGTATCAATGAAATAGATTTTCTTGTTATGAATAATAAGATTGCCGGGGTGGATATCCCCATGGAATGTGCCGATGTTGAACATAAAGAAACCGTGAATTTTGAAGAGTTTGAGCAAATCAGAATATTCAATATCCGTGTCTAACGTCTCATCGAACGTCTTACCCGGCAGATACTCCGACACCATAATGTTTTCAGAGGAAAACTCTTTGTATATCTTGGGAAGCATCATATCGGAAAGATCGAACCGATCTCTGTTTTCCTCATATATTTCTCTTAACAATTCGTGCCCTTCTATCTCATTGAGCAGGTTCATCTCCCTAAGAGTATATTCTTCAATGTGCTCAATTATACCGATAGGGTCAAAAACACGGGCAAGTCTTGGATATAAAAAAATGGCTATATTAAAAACCCTCTTTACAGCCTTAACATCCCTTTCGAACTTCTTTCGGAAATCTTTTTTAATTACCTTGATAACGACGTCCTCGCCGGTCTTCAATCTTCCCCTATAGACCTGCCCTACGGATGCAGTAGCGAGAGGCTGTTCATCAATGGATTGAAACATCTCTCGGCCAACATGTCTCAAGGCCTCTTCAGCTTTAATGGGTATGTTGGCGCGATACAGTTTGGATAGTTCCATACAAGTCTCTTCGCTGAGAAAATCTATCCTGAGAGCGTGCATCTGGCCTATCTTGACCGCCAGCAGCCCCATTTTTTGTATCCTTTGAATGTCCGGCTTCTTCTTGCCGTAGATCATCCTCATCAGATTAAGGAAAGAAAAAACGTTCAAATCGTCCCCTTAAAAATAGACCATATTGACAGTAAAGCTATTGCTTTTCCGGCTAACGGTCACTTCCGATTCTTCATAACCCGGTGGTCTTCCGCGGATGGTCGGATTGTTGGATGTTCCAAAACCTTCCCTCGGTCTGCCATACCAGGTCGTATCAATTTTTTGATTGGAATTCTCATCGTGGAGAACGGAAAAAGAAGAGTGTCGTTATTAGCAGCAAAGTCCTCAAGCCTTAATTCCGTCTTTTTTCATTATCAGCTCTGCCGATATCCTGCCCGATTCGTAAATCGTGGGCAAGCCACTGCCCGGATGCGTTCCTCCGCCGACTAAATAACACCCCTTAAATTCTTCAAACTCGTTGTGGGGGCGATAGTAGAGCATCTGTTTTACTGAATGCCCTAAATTGAAGGTAGCACCGAGATAGACAGATTGTTTCTCTTCCCAATCGTTAGGGGTCAAAATGAGTTCCTCTTCGATATTCTCTTTCAGTCCATGATAGCCTCCTCGCTTTTCAACAAAGTCGATCACTTTATCTCTCAATTCATATTTAATGCTGTCCCAATCAATACCGCTTTTGTTATTGGGAACCGGAACAAGCAGGTAAATGGTGCTTTTCGCTTTCGGGGCTAAGGTTTTATCGGTAACAGAAGCATTCTGGATGTAAACTGAAAAATCTTCCGAGAGCACTTTGGAGACAGTTATATCATCCACGTTTTTCTTGTAATCATTAGCGAACAGGATGCTGTGATGCGCGATATCCTTGTATTCTTTATTAACCCCGAGATACAGCATATAAGTCGAGCACGAATAATCTTTGGAAGCAAGCACGCTGTCCGTCCATTTTTTGCGGTCTTTACTGTCAACGATATGCGTCATAGCATGGGCAAAGTCTTCGTTAATGACCACATAATCGGCTTTAACATGGCTTCCGTCTTCCAGCATTACCCCCGTCGCTTTGCCGTTTTCAACAATGACTTTCTTGACTGGAACTGAAAGGTGAATCTCCCCTCCCAACTCCTCAAACGCCTTTGCCATGCCGGCTGAAAGTTTGTTCAACCCGCCTGTAACGTGATAGATTCCACCACCATGTTCGATATAGGAAATTATGCTGAACGTTCCTGGAGCAGACCAGGGTGACATACCGATATATTTTGCCTGGAACGTAAATGCCAACCTCATCATCGGGTCATCGAAATAACGGGACAGAACCTTGTATAAACTTGTATGAGCATCCAGATAAGGCAGCGCTTTGAGAAGATGCATTGACAAGAAATCGGCAAACCGGCCGTACGGTATTGACAGGCAGGGTATTAGCATTTCATATTTTTTTTCCTCTTTCTTTAAGTACTTCAGATAGCCTGCAAAGCTACCGGGAGTGAACGTCTCCATTGTTGCCTTCATCTTCTGCTGATCCGGCGAAGGGTACAGTTCCCTGCCATCGGCAAAGTTCAAGCGATAGAGAGGATCAAGTCGGGTCACTTCAACATAATCATCCAACTGTTTGCCGCTTTTGGTAAAGATATTTTCTAAAACATCTTTCATCATCAAAAATGTAGGGCCCATATCAAAACAGTAATCGCCCAGTCGGAAATATGAGTTGCGCCCTCCAACCCGGTTCTCCTTTTCATAGATCGTAACCTTATAACCTTTAGCAGCAAGTAACATACCGGCGGAAAGTCCCCCGGGACCGGCACCGACGATGACAATCTTTTTGTCCATTATCAATTCCTTTTGCCAATGAAAAAAACCTTTTTTTAAACGGTTTGCGCGTGCTCTCACTGGTAGCGGTTGAAAAAGTACTTTCTTATGGTTTAAAAACTAGCAGATTGAGGTGGACGGAGTCAAGTATGGGCTGTCTTCGGAAAATAATGGGCAGTTACGAATGGCCATGCCTTACCTGCCCGTGCCGGCAGGCCTTTTCTCGATGACACACCGGGATGGGAAAAGTGTCCGGACACGTGGCGGGCTTGCCAGGTTTGCCTGCCGGATGAGATCGTAAAGTTCGGCGCGGGTGAAGCCGCGGCGGATCGACGCGCGTCCGTCTTCCAGCAGGAAATTTCCATGTCGGAACGGCGCGACCAGCAGGCCGTAGCCCAGGGCTGTCCATCGGCTACGGATGATATCGCTAATCAGATAGTGTTGAATACCGGCATGTTCGAGTTGCTGCAATAAATCGCGGCATGCCGTATCGGGTAAGTGGTGCAGCAAATGGTTGGCAAAAACGAAATCCGGTCGGCGCCATGTTGCGGAATCCAGGGCATCGCCCTGAATGACCTCGATCTCCGGAAACTCCCGGTTGGCCCGGACCGCATAGCGGACGATGCGCGGATCGCGTTCGATCGCCAGGATTTTGAGTTGCAGTTTTTGACGTCGTGATTGACGGATCAACCAGCGGCCGATATCGCAACCTCCCGCGCCGAGATCCGCCAAACGGTACTCGCGGTTGGGTTGGCGGCGCATGATTCGCAGCACGTTGTAAGTCAAGAGATATCGATAGCGGGTGACCAAGCGGTTGAGAAGACTAAACCGTTTCAGGGTGCAATACAGTTCCGGTTCCGGACAATCCGGCTGATCCATGCGTTCCTCACGCATGTCGCGGTATGCCCATGGGTTGCCGGCGCGTTCCGTCATCCTGTTTTCCTTATTCTTTGGAGACTCTTGCAAAACCCTTTGATCCTGATAGTACACTTTGGCGGGATCCGAATCATGGGGTTTTGCAAGCGCCGCTTTGTTCATCTGTGTCCCCGGATCCGGTATCGAGGGTTTCCGGTCCGGACGGAAGATCATCGGTTGCGCGCCGCAACCGCACCGCTTCGACCATGCCGCCGAAAAATAGCTGCCTGTATTCCAGCTTGAATCCGGCATGACGGAACCGGGATGCCAGTTCACGTCGGGCGGGATAAAGGGCCAGGCTATCGGCGATATAGCCGTAAACCTTGGGGTTGCGGTGCAGCAGCCAGCCCCAGCAACTGCCCCAGAGTTTAAGCAGGCCGAGTTGCCAACGTTGCACACCACGACAATCGGATTTTGAGAAATCAAGAAATCCCGCGTAACCTCCCGGTCGCAGGACGCGCCGTGTCTCCGCGAGGACGCCGGACAGGCTGCCTGCGTTGCGTAGCGCGTATCCGCCGGTGACCACATCCACGGATTGGTCCGGCCGGGCGGTGCGCTCCATATCGCCGAACAGGAACTGAATTCTTTTTGTGGAGTCCGAGGCGCGCGCTCTTTCGAGCATCGCCTCCGTCCGGTCGATTCCCATAACATGGCCCTCCGGATAGCGGGCCAGCAAGCGACGGGTAAGGTCACCGGTACCGCAAGCCAGATCCAGACAAACCGGTTTATGCAGCGCGGGTAGCATGGCGATCAAGCGATCTTTCCATACTCGGTCCCTGCCGAAGGAAAGCAAGCGGGTGATCATGTCATAGCGCGGCGCCACTTCGGTAAACAAGGCGGTGTTGAATGTTCGTTTGCGATCCGCATCCGTAAGATAGTTTTTGGGCTCAAGTTTGAGCATGCCGGTCTCCATCATTGTTCATGTCGGACGCCGGGCACCGGCAAGCGGCCAGCCGTTCCCGCCAGGCGCGCAACACCGGGTCACGGCCATCCGGAATTGTATCCATCGAGAAAAACGTTGCCAAATGATTCGCGATCGTGGTCCGCGCAAGCGTTCGGCGCACCATCCATGACCGCAACGAGGAAAGGCTGCGACCGCATCGTG
>PXCX01000041.1 GCA_003565195.1 PVC group bacterium
TCAATCTAAGAGGACATTCCCCGCGGGAATGTCAACTTAAAAATGAGATTGAATGATCGCTTGTGGCCTGATACTATTTAAATATTTTTGCAAGGAGTAATGACGGTATGTTGCTATATATTGATCGGACTGATGTCGATTTAGAAGAACTCAAGCGGTTTTTGCGGCGTCATTTGTTGGAGGATATTGTGCCGTTCTGGGAACGCTACGGCTTCAGCTCGACGCGTCCGGGAATTGATACCTGTCTAGCTGATGACGGTCGGCTGTTAAGTTCGGACCGCTACCTGTGGTCCCAGTTGCGTGCAATTTGGACGTTTTCCGCGCTTTACAACCGTATCGAGCAACGCTCGGACTGGCTGCGGCATGCCCGCGATATTTTCGATTTTGTGGCCGCTCATGGTCGGGATGAAGCAGGGCAATGGTGTTTCCGGGTAAGCGCCGAAGGCCGTATATTGACCGGCGCGACCAGTATTTATGCGGAGGGTTTCGCCATTCTTGGAATGGCGGAGTTTTATCGCGCAAGCGGGGACCGGCGGGCGCTGGATCTGGCCATGGAAACGTTTGAACGGGTTCTACCGCGTCTGGATCGCTGGGCGGAAATGCCCACGGCGCCGTATGCCATCCCGCCCGGCATGAAGGCTCACGGCGTGGCTATGATTTTTTCGAATGCCTTCGACGCGCTCTCGGAAGTGACACCCGATCCGCGGGTGGCGGATGCCGCGGATGTCCAGGGTTGTGAAGTGCTGGATAGGTACCTGCGCCCGGAAAACGGGCTGGTGCTGGAATACCTGAATCTCGACAATACGCCCGCCGACACGCCCGCCGGTCGGGCCGTGGTGCCGGGACATGCGATCGAAAGCATGGGATTCCAGATTCAACGACTTCACAAGCGCACGGACCAGGAACGTCTTGACCGGGCCATTGCGGCGATTCGCCGTCATTTCGAAATCGGGTGGGATGAAATCTATGGCGGACTAATGCTGGGTCTTGATGCCGCCGGTCGAACTCCTGTATACTGGAAATATCATGACACCAAATTGTGGTGGCCTGCCGTGGAAGCCATGTATGCCTTATTGCTCGCCAATTCACTATGCGGAGAACCATGGTGTCTGGACGCCTATCGACGAATCCACGATTATGCGTTTACGCACTACCCCGTGCCGCAGTACGGTGAATGGCGGCAACGACTCGACCGGCAGGGGCGCCCGCTCACCGACGTGGTGGCGCTGCCGGTGAAAGATCCGTTTCATTTGCCGCGCTTTTTAATTCAAGCAATTGACTCTAATTCGGAGATTGTGTGAGTAAATGAGCGCAACAATTTACCGGACATTGACGGCTTCGATCAACCTTTTGGGTTCAGGGTATGGAAGCTGACCCTATCAATTATTTTTTTACAACCACTCACTACGTTCGTTAGAGCCAACATCCGAGTAAGTCAGATAAAAGAGGAATAAATCAACGACAGGAGATTTTCGAAATCATGAAATCTTGTAACCGTTTGCATGTTGGAATCTTCGTTAATGATCGCAACGCGAATATCCTGCGTTTTATCCGTTGCCTGACGTTTTGGGGAATGCGCTTCTCGCCGGTTTGGCGTGACGAACTTGAAAGCTTGCCTGCCTCCGGGATTGACGTACTGTTGCTGCCGGGCGGTTGGTATGGTATCGGTCGGGTTCCCGGACAGGACCAGTATGTCGTGTCGGCTACGGCGGCGGATAAGCGCCAGGGGGCTGCAGTGCGTCGCTTCGTGCGCAACGGCGGCGGACTGGTCGGCGTATGCGCGGGCGCTTTCAATGTGGTCTGGCTAGGGTTGATCGATGCCGATATCAGTCGCACAAGCGGTGCCGGAATACATTCGCTGGAAATGGTGCAAGCATCCCATCCATTGTTAAAGGGTGTTGCCCGACGAGCCGTCGGCCGCAAGGACCGGCGTTGGCAGGCAGTCCCGGTGATGCGTATTTCCGGTCCGGTGTTCTTCCCAAAGGATTCCCAGACCTTGATTGCCAGCTATGACTGGGAACAGCGTCTTGGCGCTGTGTTGGCCGCCGATGCCGACCGGGGCCGGGCTGTGGCCGTCAGTCCTCATCCAGAACGTACCGAACACGATAGCGGACTTTGCGAGGTGCCTCTGGCGCCCTTGATGCCGGTGGCCGTCTTGTTGCGGAATGCCTTGCTTTGGGCCGCACACCGCGAAGTACCCGCGCCGAAATAATATTTCGCGAAATAATAATTCCGGTATTGACGAAACGTCCTACATATGTCATTTTGTGCCGCTTAAAAGAATCGTGATATAAAAAACATAATCACGATATTTAATTACTTGGTCGCAATTACTTGGGAAAGGATATTGAAATGGCTTTATTAACCTGGTTGGCTTCATCCATGGACCAGCATTTTCCGAACAGTTCTCCCCGAAACGCGGAATGTTTGTTTTTGCGAGGAGCGTTGAACGAACGGTTCGGTTTCCAGGTCGGCACCCATACGACAGAAACATTTGCCAACATTACCGTCGAAGCGCGTGCCCCGGCGGGATGGTTGTGCCGGGTTCGCCGCATCGGGTATGTGCCCCTCTGGCATCGTAACGGCATCGCCAATCCGGAAGCCGACGGGCACCTGCCCGGTTTGCAGCCGGAACCGCTCTGGGACGAGAACAGGGTTCGGATTGAAGGCAATGAAACGCAGGCGTTTTACATTACGGTTGAACCGGATGCCGATACCGCGCCGGGCGAACATACCATCGAGGTGGCCGTCCAACCGGAAAAGGGACGACCGCGGCTTCATAGCGTTACCGTGTATCTCTACGACCTGCGGATAAAGCCTCGCCGGGATTTTCATGTGACGAATTGGTTTACCGCCGATGCCCTGATGGACTGGTACGGCTGCCGCGGGTTTGACGAGAAGCTGTGGGCGCTGTTGCCTGCCTATTTCGCCAACATGGTGTCGCATGGCCAGAACATGATTTCCACGCCGATTTTGAACTGGTCGACCCGGCGGCCTACCCAGCTGCTGCGGGTTCGGCGCGACGGCGATAACTATCAGTTCGATTTCAGCCTGGTCAAGCGCTGGGTCGACTTGGCGCGCGCCGCCGGTTTTACAGCGTTCGAATGGATGGATTTGTTTACCTGGTGGAACGCGGCCTTTACCGCCAAGGTTTACGAGGGAGATCCAGAGGACGCGCGCCTGATCTGGCGCACCCGTCCGGATGAAACCACCCCGCATTACAAGAAATACGCCGGCCAGATCGGCGTGGTGGATTGTCCGGATGCCACCGGACCGGAATCCCGCGCGTTTTTCGGTCAATTCCTGCCGGCACTGGAATGTTTCTTACGCCAGGAAAACTTGCTCGACAAGAGTTGGTTTCATATTGGCGACGAACCGGAAGCTGAAAACGCCCATAATTACCGTAAAACCCGGGCCATGTTGCGCGAATTGGCGCCTTGGATGAAGGTCACCGATCCTTTCTGCCACATGGAGTATACCGAACCGGGTTTAATCGATCTGCCGTTTCCACGCACAAAAATGGTGGCGGACATCCAAGCGCGCGGTTTGCGCACGGCGGCCTATTATTGCGGTAATCCGGGACCGACCGTCATCAACCGGCTGATGGACACTCCCTTGTCCCAGGTGCGCATGAACGGTTGGACCTTTTACCGCTTCGATATCGACGGCTTTCTCCATTGGGCCTATAACTTCTGGTATCGTGGACGCAACCAACGCTTCGTGCCTGCCGATCCCTTTGCCAATTTCGACAGTTTTGTCTGGCCGCATTATGCGTATGGGGATTGTTGGTCCGTTTATCCCGGACCGGACGGTCCGATCGACACCCTGCGCTGGGAAGCGTTCAGTGATAGTCTGCAGGATTATGCCTTGCTGCAAACGCTGAATGTCGCTCGTGACGATGTGCCTTTGCGGGATATCGAAGGCTTCGACCGTTTCCCCGTCAGCCAAACCTGGATCGAGAAAACGCGCCAGCATTATCTGGAAAAGGCCACCGGTAGCTGAGACCCGCCGCGCGGCCATTGCGGTCAATCCGCGGCAAACCTCCTTTTATCAGGCAGATGCGCCAATAAAAGGCTCAAAACCAGGCTTTAGAACCCACTTTTTGGGTTAAAAATGGGGCTTTAACAAATTGTGTGTTTGGTATCGTCGATCAATGGACAAGCAAGCGATCACACTGCCTGGTCATGCCACCACCTGGATCGTTTGCGAGCCAACGATTGCTTACAAGGTCGATTCCGGGCAAAAAAATGGGGTTTAAGGCCTTGAAATGATCTCCAAAAGATCATAATTGATGTATTTGCAATATGTTGCAGCGGTTTGACCGCGGAGAGGGATGCAGCGGTTTGACCGCGGAGAGGGATGTGTTGCAGCGGTTTGACCGCGGAGGGGGAGACCGCGGAGGGGGGACATCATTCCGTGGCCAGGCTGCGTCCCTGGAGTTCCATTGCCGCAACAATGGCGATTGGCGCGTTGGTCCATCCGGAATAAATGCTGGCCGCGCCGCCTTCATAACGGTTGCCGCCACCCCATCGGTTCCGCGCCAGATCGTACATACCTCGCCAACAACCGTTTAGATGCTTTTCAGGTGCCGGATCCTGGATCCGCAGCAACAACGCAAATGCCTTCTCGAAGGCATTCCGATAGCGCTGCTCGCCGGTTATGGCCGACAGATTATGAAGCCCGAGCAAGGCCCAGTTTTGAGTGTAAATGGTGTCGACGAGATGACGTCCCACGGGGGCTTCGCTCCCCCATTCACTGGGAATGTTGCCCGTCACACTGTCCTGTCGCGCGACCAGCAGATCCGCGGATCGTCTGGCCGTCGTCAAACTGTCGTCGGAACCCGTCCAGGCCGCGCACAACGATGCCCCGATGACAACGTAGGCATGTTCACTGGTGGTGAACTTATCGAACGAACGGTTCAAAAATGTTTCGTAGGCGGTGATGGCTTCGGCAAACCGGGTATCGGCGCCATTACGTAGTGCGGCCGCAAACGCCATGCACGCTAACGATCCCCAGTGCGGACTGTCAAGGCGGCCGTGCCATGTGTATTCGCCGGCGGATGCGGCATCGTCCCGGCCCGGAAACTGGCGGATAAACGCGGCCAACATGCAATCCGCCAGTGTCATTGCGGATGTGGCCAGATCGAAACGGACGTCCAGCTTCGACGACTCCCGGCTCAGTAGCAGGGCCAGGGTTGCGTTCCAGGCGTTATCATCGAACCATACAACCGGGATCCATTTTTCGTTGGCCCAACGCCAGGCGCCCAGCGGAAATTCCGGATAGCGGGTGTTGCGCATTCCGCTGCGCCGATACAGATAGTGCAGGATATTGCCTGTGACGGTATGGTATGAAGGATTTTCAAAAACCTGCGCAGCCAGCCAGAACATCAATGCGGTTTCGAAATTACAGTCGGGACGCCGGTGTTCAATGACCGTATGAGTGTCGTACGAGGAAAAGGCGGGGAACGAATTGTAGATTTGTTCCAGCGCTTCATTGTCGTCGGGCAAAACCAAACGTTCGGCCACACCCCAGGTCCCGTCCGGCGGATTCATAATTCCGGACTGTTGAAACCACGTCACACTTTTCCGTAAACTTGATTTTATCAGGAATGGATCCATTGCTTGTTTCATGGTTTTCAAGGGTAACCTTCGCTTTGCTCGGTTGCTTTCAGCAATATCATATCAGGTCGCAAGCGACTGTTCAATGTCATTTCTTCATGCTTTACCGGGAAACTTCAAAGCGAGAATGGCCCGCCTTGACCCAAAACCCGTTTTCGGTTATTATGCCGTGACATTATTAACGAGAGAATTGTGTTATAATTGATGTGCGTTTAGTCGAATGCGAAACCGCTTTGATGTAAGGCTTACAACAAAGAAGAAAAATGTTATGCAAAAAAAAATGTACTGTGTAATCCCGATTCTGGCCTTCGCGATGGTAATACGCGGCGAGACAGAGAAAACGCCGCCCGTCGACGACACGATCTTAACCCTCGAAAACTTTGGTGGCCAGGCCTATTATAAACGGTTTGACGACAATTTAACATATACGCCCTACAGCGCCGATCCCTCGATTCTGGAGGAGACCGATCTGCCGGACGGCGACGCCTATACAAAAATCACGTATACCGGTGACGCGGACGTATTCGATGTCGCCGATGTCGGCAAAAACTTCTGCGGTTTGTTTGTTCATCAGAATCCGGGCGAACCCGACCCGGTGCATCCCGATTTGTTTTATCCCAATTTCAACGGCAGCCGTTACGCCGAAGTCGTGCATGTGATCGACGGCCGCAACCTGATCGTCGACTTTGAGTTCAACGGTCGCGATCGGGACACGCCGCAAATCGTACACGACGAGAAAGGGTACATCTTTTTCGATAACAGCGATGCCTGGCAGGCCATGTTCGCCGCCTATCTGGAGGACGACGAGATTACCGAAATCCGGTTGCGTGAGCATGTCCGCGACGGCAAGTTACAGACCACCTATGTCGTTCCCCAGTACGACACGATCGCGTTACCCGATAAGGCGCTCAAGATTTGGACCGCCACCGGCAACAAGGCCCGGATCAAACTGGGAGTCGA
>PXCX01000282.1 GCA_003565195.1 PVC group bacterium
CGAGTACATGATCTTCCCGATATGCATGCTCGGATTGCCCCCGGAACCCTGGTTGCTGGCGGTTGCGTTTGTGGTCAGCCGTGGATTCGATATTGTGAAACTGCCGCCGGCCCGGCAATGGCAGCGCTGGCGAGGAGGCCTGGGTATTGTGGCTGATGATGTAGTTGCCTGCTTGCAAACCCTGGCCGTCATGCATTTGCTGTTTTGGGCGGTGACTAAGACGGGCTGACGCCCGTAATCCAGAGGCCAGAAGTCACCCGACGTGCGACACGCGTCAAGCCCCCCGTGAACGGTTAAGCTTGTTTTAAACTTCGCAACGATTACACATAAAGATCGTGATCACCGCATTCCAGGATGCGGCGCAGTCGTTCGCTGACCGCGGCCTTGCGCGGGGTGTCCGGCATGGCGTCCAGCTCCACCTGCAGCCGTTGCATGCCGGCGGCCCGCGTCTCGGGTGACGCGTAGTCCGCCAGATATTCCGCCAGTGTGGTTAATGCGTTGGGCGTACAGTAGGAACCGATAAATCCGGGAATGGCGAATTCCATGAACTGTTTGCCGGTCCGGCCCAGGCGATAGCAGGCGGTGCAAAAGCTCGGTACGTAACCGTCTTGCAGTAATTCGCGGATGACCGTGTCCAGGGGACGAATATCGCCGAGGCTGAATTGTTCGCGTTCCATCACTTGCATGGCACTTGTTTCGGTGTAACCACCGATTTCGATACGGCTACCCGCATCAATCTGGGAAACGCCGTATTTCATCGCCTCGCGACGGATAGCGGCGTTTTCCCGCGCCGTAAGAATCAGGCCGGTGTAGGGAACCGCCAGACGCAGAATGGCAATCAATCGCATGAAATCGCGGTCATCGACCGAATACCGGGTTTTCAGATCCACCCCCGATGCCGGACATAGACGCGGGAAACTGATGGTATGCGGTCCAACCCCGTAACGGTCCTGCAGAAACAACGAATGGGTGACCAGCGCCAGGACTTCGTAGCGCCAGTCGTATAGCCCGAACAAGGCGCCGATCCCCATATCGTCGCAACCAGCCTCGAAGGCGCGACTTAAACCGTCGAGTCGGTAAAGGTAATCGCCTTTCGGTGTGCCGGCAGGATGCATTGTCTGGTAGGTTGGCCGATGATAGGTTTCCTGAAAAACCTGGTAAGTTCCTATGCCGGATGATTTTACGATCTTGTAACCCTCGCTGTCCAGTGGCGCCGCATTGATGTTTACGCGCCGGATTTCGCCCAGCCCCGATCTGACGTCATAAATATGGCGAACCGTCTGTGCGATTAATTCCGGGCTGTAATCGGGGTGTTCACCGAAAACCAGGATCAATCGTTTATGTCCCTGGTTTTCGAGGGAAATCACCTGTTGTTCGATTTCCGAGGCACTCAAGGTACGGCGGATGGCCTGGCTATTGGTTGCCTTGAATCCGCAATAGGCGCAGTTGTTGACACATTGATTGCCGATGTAAAGCGGTGCGAACAGCACGATCCGGTTGCCGTAAACCTCGCGTTTTAAACGGTTTGCCGTGCTAAACAGCCCCGCGATCGATTCCGGGTCGTCGGCCTGGATCAAGATGGCCGTCTCCATTGCGCTCAGCGGCTGTTTGGTCAGGCTTTTGGCAAGGATTTCACGCACCCGGACCGGATCGGGCCGTGTTTGGCTAAGTAAACCTTGTAAATCCGCGCTAGCGATAAAATCCGTCGCGCCCGCGCTTAACCGGTGTGTCGTTGGTTGTTGATTCATAAGTTGGCGATGATAGCAGATCCTGGATTGAAAATAAAGTCAATAACCATGAAAACAGCGGGGTTGTAGATCGACGCATCATTTGTTATGATAATTTGCATGTTACGGATTACCGGCGGATTAATCAGTGGACGCCAGATCGCACCCCCGGCGCGCGCGTTATTCCGGCCGACGCAGCAAAGGGTGCGTGAAGCCTTGTTTTCGATGTTGGCCGGCAGAATTCGTGGTTGCCGTTTTCTGGACCTGTTTGCCGGTTCCGGGATCGTAGCGCTGGAAGCCTGGAGTCGTGGCGCGGCGGATGTGACGATGGTTGAGCGCGACCGGCACGGCTGTCGGATCATGCGCGGTTGCGTGGATCGGTTAATGCCCCGGGACGGCGCTTTGAGCGCGCCGCGGGTTGTGTGTGAAGATGTGCCGCGTTTTTTAAGGCGTATCGCCGGTAACAAGACGTCAACCGGCGGTAGCGACGATATAGTTTTTGCCGATCCGCCGTATGCGGATGGCGGCGCCGGTTTTTGGGAAGCGCGTCTTGCTTCGTTACTTGTTGCGGCCGGTCGGCCGGCACGCGGCGGTTTATGGATCATGGAATCGGAAGCGCGCACGGAACCGGCGGTATCGCCGCCCTGGAGGGTGGTTGACAACCGGATTTATGGTGATACGCGGCTGACGTTTTACCACATGCCGTGATGTTGGATGAAAGGGAGGAAAACGATGAAACAGGCGATTTATGCTGGAACATTTGATCCGGTTACGCTTGGACATACCGATTTAATCGGGCGGGCAGCCAAAATGTTTGACCGCCTGATTCTAGCGGTGGCGGAACAGTCGCGCAAACATACCATTTTTTCGCTGGAAGAACGCAAGCAAATGGCGAGCTTGGCGACCGCCGCTTTCCCAAGCGTTGAAGTACGTAGCTTCAGCGGATTACTGGTTGAGTACGCCCGTCAGTTCGATGTTCATGTTCTGGTACGGGGGTTGCGGGCGTTTTCCGATTTCGAGAATGAATTTCAAATGGCATTAACCAATCGCAAACTGGCGCCTGAGATCGAAACGGTGTTTTTAATGCCGACGGAAACGTTCAGCTATTTGAATTCCAGTTCGGTGCGTGAAATATTGGAATGCGGTGGTGACGTGCGCGGTTTCGTCTCGGAACCGGTGTTGGCGTATTTCAATGGTTTGAATCTTACGGAACGTTTTCGTGCCTTGCGTGCGGCTACCCGGCGCACGGCGCTGGGCGGCGGAGCGATGCCGGTCGCCGATGTCCCGCCTGCCAAAAGCCAAGGATCTTCACAATGATCATTCAGATTGACCGGATCCCCTGGGAAGGTCTTGAGGTTCACGGCGAGTTGCCGGCGACCGTCCTGGAATTGGAGAATGAGGCAGACCGCATTCGAACGTGCGACCCGATTTTGTGCCGGTTGCGCGCTCATATTGTGGCCCATGAAGTGCTGGTACGCGGTTCCGTATCGGCCCAAATCCAGTTTGCCTGTTCCCGTTGCGGTGATTTTTTTACAACCACAATCCGCGAACCGGATTTTCAGGAAATCTTTCCCTTCAGCGATCCGCATTCAACCTTGGACTTGACTTGTGACGTTCGGGACTCTATTATTCTTGCCTTTCCATCGTTTCCTCGTTGCGCGAAAACGTGCAGGGGATTGTGTCCGCGGTGTGGCACCAACCTAAATGAGTCGACCTGTTCCTGTAGCGAACCGGTAATGGATGATCGATGGGAGGTATTGGAGAGGGTCCCGACCGGGAAATCGGGCGGTACCAGCTCCTGACTCGCAAATTGTTTGAGTAAATTAGTTAGTCGAACAGTTTCAGAGGTTTACAACATTTTGGCGGACAAGGTGTTCAGTGTTCAGGAAACACGAAGGGCATCCGTCCTGAACTCTGAACGCTGAACTCCTGAACACTTCAGCGGAGCTGGCTAGGATTTAACGGAGGTTTTAAGCTATGGCGGTACCCAAAAGAAAAATGTCGAAGAGCCGGATGCGCAGCCGGAAACGTTCGCATCGCGTGCTGGTGCCCACGACGGCG
Organism: PVC group bacterium; assembly: GCA_003565195.1. Lineage (GTDB taxonomy): Bacteria > Verrucomicrobiota > Kiritimatiellia > CAIKKV01 > PXCX01 > PXCX01. The sequence continues at coordinate 3,789 of PXCX01000282.1, forward strand.
CCATGCCCGCAATGTGGATCGGCGCGGCAGCCTCACCGGTTGTGTCCTTCCTGCGGCTATTATCGTGGCCGGCAGGTCGTAACGATTGCCGCCGACTGACATGCGCATCGCGATCGATGCCATGGGAGGCGATTATGCGCCGGCGAAAGTGGTTGCCGGTGCTGTGCGGGCTGCCGATGAATTGGCAGCGATCGACCGGTTAATCCTGGTTGGCGATGAGGCTGCGATCCGGCGCGATCTCAATGGCCAGGCATCAAAGAATCCCAAGATCACAGTTCATCATACCACGGAAGTCGTCGGTATGGAGGAAGCGCCGGCGCAGGCGATTCGGCGCAAAAAAGACAGTTCCATTGGGCGTGCGGTCGATTTGGTAAAGAGCGGGGAGGCCGACGCGGTGGTTTCGGCGGGGAATACCGGAGCGGTTGTAGTGGCGGCATCGCTGAAATTACGAACCTTGGAGGGTGTCGACCGGCCGGCTATTGCCACGGTGATGCCGACCCAGAAACGGCCTTTGGTCTTGATCGATGCCGGGGCCACCACCGATTGCGATCCATCCATGTTGCGTCAATTTGCAGTCATGGGAGCGGTCTATGCCCGCGAAATTCTTGGTGAGACCAATCCGGTGGTTGGGTTGCTGAGTATCGGCGGGGAGGCGGCCAAGGGAAACGATATCACGCGTGAAGCCTACCGCCTGTTGCAGCACAGCCACTTGAATTTCCGGGGTAACATTGAGGGGCACGATCTGTTTCGCGGCGAAATCGATGTCGCCGTCTGTGATGGATTCGTCGGAAATATTGTGCTGAAAACCAGCGAAAGCGTGGCGCATGCCATTGGTCACTGGTTAAAACAGGAGTTTTCCCGCGGATTGATCCGCAAGACCGGCGGTTTACTGGCCCATAAAGCATTCCGTGCGCTCAAACGCCGGTTGGATCCCGAAATGTACGGTGGCGCCTTGTTGCTGGGTGTTAACGGCGTATGCATCATAACCCATGGTTCCTCGAGCGAACGGGCGATCTACCATGCCGCCCGGGTGGCCACCGAATCGGTGGACCAACGCATCAACCATATCATCGTTAATGACATCAAGAAGACCGAATCCGCCGGTAAACCATCATGAAAACCGAGAATCCTAGCCCAGCTTCCCCGAATTCCCCGTCGCTGACGGCCGGTATTGACGCCCTGACCGTGCGGATGCTGGGTACCGGTTGTTACGTGCCCGAACGGATTATGACTAATACCGAGCTGGAAACCATCGTGGATACGTCCGAGGAATGGATCCGGACCCGGACCGGTATCGGCGAACGTCGGATTGCGCGTTCCGGTCAGGCGACATCGGATTTGGCGCTGGCAGCCTCACAACAGGCGCTTGAAACGGCCGGCGTAATGGCCGACGAGTTGGATTTGATTGTTACGGCGACCATTTCGCCGGATATGCTGATGCCCAATACGGCCTGTTTCGTTCAAAGCCGGTTGGGTGCGCCCGCGGCGACCTGTTTCGACCTGGAGGCTGCCTGTTCCGGGTTCCTGTACAGTCTTGAGGTCGCACGCCATCTTCTGCTGGCGGGTCGCATGCAAACCGCCTTGGTGATTGGCGCCGAAAAACTCAGCGCGTTTACCGACTGGGATGATCGCAATACCTGCGTATTGTTCGGTGACGGCGCCGGAGCCGTCGTGTTGCGCGCCGAACCCGCGACCACACCGGTTCACGGGATCCTGTCGTCGGTTACCGGAGCCGACGGCAATCTGGCGCATTTATTGACCTTACCCGGCGGCGGCAGTCGGCATCCGACCTCGGGAGAAACCGTGGCCGGCCGGATGCATTACCTGAAAATGGCTGGTCGCGAAGTGTTCAAGCATGCGGTTCGCTGTATGTCTGACGCCGCGAACGGTGCATTGCAAAAATGCGGATTGACGATTGACGATGTTGACTGTATCGTACCCCATCAAGCCAATTTACGGATTATCCAGGCCATCGGTCAAAGACTGAACGTCCCGATGGATCGGTTTTACATGAACTTGGAGCGTTACGGCAATATGTCGGCGGCATCCATTCCGGTTGCCTTGGATGAAGCTGTTCGCAACGAGAGAATCCGGCCGGGTGACATTGTTTTGATGGTGGCTTTCGGGGGTGGATTCACCTGGGGAGCAACGGTCATGCGGTGGGGAACCGCGGGGAACGGGAGATGATGATGAATGCGAAGTTGGCGTTGGTATTTGCCGGTCAAGGATCCCAGGTTGTCGGAATGGGTCGGGATCTGGTCGAATCGTATCCGGTTTGCGCCCGATTATTTGAACGCGCTTCCAAAACCTTGGGCTATGATATGGCGCAATTGTGTTTTGAGGGTCCGATCGAAGCCTTGACACGGACCGATCGTTGCCAGCCGGCGATTTTCACTGTCAGCGCCGCCTGTGCGGCCGCCTTGCGGTCGGAATGTCCGGAATTGGCGCCGGCCGCCGTCGGTGGCCTGAGCCTGGGCGAATGGACGGCCTTGTGCGATGCCGGCGTCATCGATTTCGAGGATGCCTTGCGCGTTTTGGAACTGCGCGGACGCGCCATGCAGCAGGCTTGTGACCAGCGTCCCGGCGGAATGGTCTCGGTTCTCGGCATGGCGGCCACCGAGCTCGAACCGCTGGCGAAAACCGCAGGTGTCCAAATCGCCAATATTAATGCACATGATCAGGTTGTCTTATCTGGTCCATCCGAGGCGCTGAACGCCG
>PXCX01000099.1 GCA_003565195.1 PVC group bacterium
ACATCGGCTTGATCGCGATACAACCGGTTGCCTGTTATTTGCCATGACCCCCGCCGTCAAGGCACACCTGGTTGAACAATTCCGGCAACGGACGGTTCGCAAAGCGTATGATGCTCTGGTTATCGGACGAGTTACTTTCAGTAAGCGCACGATTCGATTACCGCTTGACGGACGTCGCGCGACAACCCATGTTTACCGGTTGCAAACCGGCGCAGGGGTAACCCATCTTGAAGTTTGGATTGAAACCGGGCGCACCCATCAAATCCGCCGTCACCTTGCCGCGATCGGGCATGGCTTGGTTGGCGACAAGTATTATGGAGCGGGAAACGTATGTCCACCCGCTATGCGCGATGTCGGTCGCCAGATGTTACATGCGCGCCGTTTACAGTTGCATCATCCTTATACGAATGCCCTGATAACGATTGAGGCACCTTTGCCAAAAGATTTTCGTGAATGTCTTTCACGATGGCAAACAATTAAAAAAAATTAAAAAAACAAAAGAATAGTATTGACGTAATAAATTTAAAAGCATACAGTTCATTCCAACAGTATTGTGTGACCGCGTCCCGATGAGATTCGTCCGGCGCTAAAAGCCGAGAGCGACCGAAGAAAACCGCTGCATTCTCTAACGGGTAGATGAACGTTTTGCGGCACACCAAGAGTTCCGTCGCATGGGTCGGCGGATACAAAGGAGGTGACCGGATATGGCAACGAAGAAAGCAGCGAAGAAGGCGCCCGCCAAAAAAGCATCGGCGAAGAAGACAGTGAAGAAAGCAGTGAAGAAGGCCGTCAAGAAGGCCGCCAAGAAGGCGCCGGCCAAAAAGGCCGCCAAGAAAAAATAAACCTAACCGGTTAAGTTGTACGCCTAGCGTAACAGCTTGATCCAAAAAGAGAAAGCGGTCGCGAGACAATGTTTCGCGGCCGCTTTTTTGTTTAGTTACAACTTCAGGGAAGTTCGCCGCCCAGCGCGAGCTGGAGCGCCAGGATCGAATACGAAGTTACCAGCACGGGATCGGCCTCAAGATAGCGTCCATGATCGTTAACCCAGTAGCCGTACCCGGTTTCAGGATCGATGCGTTGCAGGTTAAGAAGTTTACGCACGATCTCACGCCGCCAGTAAAGTTGCTCATCACCTGCCGGAATCCGATCGCGGCCGAATGCGTCCAGGGCCTTGGTCAGAACGTTGTAAAAATAATACACGCCTTCCGGCCCGGCACCCGGGTTTTCCTCGAGCGTCCAATGGCGCATGGCCCAGTCGAAGGCCGATTGGACCCGTGGATCATTGCGTGATACATCGGCATAAATCAGGCTCAGCATGCCGGCGTAGGTCATACTGCCATAAGCTCGAAAAATGACCGTACCGGTCTCGTTGGTCCGCACGCCCGCCTTGGGATCGGTTTCGGGTCGATAGAAGAATCCGCCTACCTCCTCCGGAATACCCACGTCTTCGGTGTGTTGCAACCGCGCCAGAAAACGACGCGCGGCATCCCAATCCAAATCGGCGCGTTCCTGATCGGCGGGCCGGAATTCCTCAAGCTGTTCGGTCAATCGCATGGCTTCATAAGCAATCACCGTATTGTTCAAGTCGGCATAGGCTCGATCGGTTAAACGATCGTATCCCATGCCACCGTCATATTGATCGTCGCCGAGATGCTGTGCGGCCGCCAAAAACCGGCGGGCATCCAGAACAACCGGAACCAGGTCGTTATCCCCGACGGCATGCAGTGCCTTCATGCAAATCGCCGTGTTATAATTGCTGAGTCCACCGCCGCGGCGACCCTCGATATGCCGGTAAATTCCGCCGTTTGGTTGTACATACGACAGGATATGTTCCACCGCGCGTTCCATAATCGCTTGTCGTCCCGGATAATCGCCGACCGCAAACGTCCACAACGGCAAGGCCGTCAGGGCCGGATACTGATCGTCGGACCAACCGCCGTTCTCCTTCTGTAATGACGCCAACCAATCCTTGCCACGCCGGATCGCATGATAAGCCTCGTTGATCATGGAACGATCCAAGCCCACTGCGGTATGCCGGCCATGCGGCCGGTCAGCCGGTTCACGCGCCGGCATTTCTCCGGCCGGCAACCTAAGCGCAAGCATGGTGATCGCAATCAGCCATAAAACCGTACGTTTCTTGAAGTCACCACAATCAGTGTTGCCGCGCAAAAAAGGATTATCAAAAGCGTGTTTCGAGATATTCTTTTTCATTTCTTGCTCCAAAGAGTTAGTTGCTGGTTTAACTCGATCTAATGATTATTAGAACGTATAAGTCCGACAAAAGGTTCACTAAGGCGGCAACCCAAACGAACGTCGAACATCGAACACTGAACTTGGAAGTCAAGAAATGATCGCACGTTCCCCAATTCGATATTCGATGTTGAACGATCGCTGGTCACCTGATATGATACCTCTCAAATAACCGAACCGTTTCCGCCAGGCCTACGGCTCGACAGGGCGAAGCGAAAATTACCCTTGGAGAAATCATCCGATGAAGATTGTGATTGCCATGGATTCGTTCAAGGGCGGTCTTTCCGCCGCGGACGCCTGCCGGCATGTAGCTTGCGGACTCGGCCGTTCGGACGCGGGCGCAACGCTGATCCTGAAACCGATGGCCGACGGCGGCGAAGGGACGGCCGCCGCGTTGCTGGCGGCAAGATCCGGCGGCACATGGCTCCCGGTTACGGTGGCCGGCCCCTTGCCGGATCGTTCCGTGGAAGCCGGCTACGCGTGGTTCGGCGACGATCGTACGGCCATCATTGAAATGGCAGTTGCCAACGGATTACCGTTATTGACTGAACGGGAACGCAATCCGCTTAAGACCAGCACTTATGGCACCGGTCAATTGATCAAGGCAGCCCGGGAACATGGTGCCCGACGGATCCTGCTGGCGGTTGGCGGCAGCGCAACAGTCGATGGCGGCGTGGGTGCAGCGACGGCTCTCGGCTGGCAATTTCTGGATTCCAACGACCAACCGGTTGCACCCGGAGGCGGACATTTGCGCGATATTACCCGGATTGTTGCACCTGCCACAAGATCCGGCGTATCAACGCCGGAAACGCGGATCGAAGTCCTTTGCGATGTCACCAACCGATTGCTCGGTGCGCGTGGTGCGGCCGCGGTTTTCGCGCCCCAGAAAGGCGCCGCACCGGATGCGGCACACATGCTGGAAGCTGGATTATCGCATCTGGCAAAAGTCGTTCGCGCGCAATTTGGATTTGACATGACGACTTTGACGGGCGGCGGAGCGGCCGGCGGTCTGGCTGCGGGAGCGGCGGCTTTTTTAAACGCCGAACTTACGCCCGGAATTGATGCCATCATGGCGGCCGTCAGCCTGGGCGCAGCACTCCAAGACGCCGACTGGTGTCTGACTGGCGAGGGCTCGTTCGACACCCAGTCGCTGGACGGCAAAGTCGTTTCCGGTGTCGCTGCCGCGGCGCGCCAGGCCGACGTGCCGGCGGTTGTGATTGCCGGCAGGGTCAAAGCCGATCCGGACGATTATCAGGCTCACGGGATCCAAGCCGCCCTGGCAACCCATGATCCCGACATGCCGCTGGATGAGGTCATCCGGCGTGAACCGGAATTACTGCAAGAAACCGCCGCCAACTGGTTGCGCGAGTTGCAAGCCAAAAACGGCGACTGGGACCACACGGCAACGCTTAAAGGTACGTGACCAAGGGAATTACAATGGAACCGAATGTTCAATATCTACCCGATCGCGATGTGGATGAAGCCATGGATCGTGCCTTGCGCGATTTATTGACAAACTGTTTTACCAAGAAACAGGATGTGGTATTCAAATACCGCCGCTATTTTATCGATCCCTATCCGCATCGCTGGATCATCCGCGAAAACGACGGAAAACTGGTGGCCCACGCCGGTGTCCATGAGAAATGCGCGGTTGCCGCCGATCAGATCTACCGTGTCGGCGGGATTGCTGAGGTTTGCGTGCATCCCGGTTGGCGTGGGCGCGGACATGTCAGGCGCATGCTTAGTGAAATCCACGATTTCCTGATCGAACGCGAATTCGATTTCTCGATCCTGTTTGGCGACCACAAAGTGTACGGATCCAGCGGATACCGACCAGTTTCGAATCTTTTTATGGCCGAAAAACCGAGTGCGTCGCCGAACGAACGCAAGGCGGTAACCGGTTTGATTCGCGAACTCAGCAATCGGGCCTGGCCCGAAACGGAAGTTGTCCTGCTGGGCAAAAAGTTTTAATACTGTTTCTCGTACTCTCCTTTGCCGAGCCGTTTAAGTTTGTGGAATCCGGCATTGCGGGCTTGATCATCAAAACCGCTTTGCGAACGTCCGACGGCAGGCGCTGATATGCGCCGGGCCACTGGCGCGCCGCATTGCGGGCATTGGGCAAGCGGCGCATCGGCCATCCGTTGGAGCACTTCGAACCCACCGGCACAATGCGGGCATTGGCGCTTTTTAGCGCAGGTTTCATATTCATAAATAGGCATGGATTTCCTCCTTTATTTGAAAATAACGACCGATCCGCCAATGGTTGTCTCAACCGTCCGTGGATCGGACGGAGGGCTTACGCAGTCGCCGGCGCCAATCGCCCGGACCCGGATCCACCAGAGACGCGAGGACAATCGGTTTACCCGAAACGATGTATCTTCAACGGTAATATCCGAAAAACGCGGATGTAATGTTTGCTCGCCGTCGCCCTGCAAGAAAATGTCATCGATCCGCATCGCGATATCGCCACTTTTGACCCAACCCAAACGCAAGTTATCGGCGGTCGCGGCAGCGGCCGGCAAGGCGATATCTTCTATCAGGTACCATCCCGCCGTCGCGTCCGCGGCAGGCAAACCGGAGACCGTAAGCGGATACCAGGTTTCACCTTGATCGTCCGACCAAGCGACCGTAAAATCCGCATTGCGCGCCGCTGCTTGCTTGCGATAACCAAAACTCAAGCGCAGATCAGTAAACGGTCGGACCTCGATATCGCCGATACAGAAGCCGCGTTCCCCTTCCGTACCGGTAAACCAGATATTGGCGCCGCCGGACGCCGGATAACCGGCGGCATCGGTGTAGTCCTCTGATATATCGGTCTGGCGCACCTCAGCGGCGGCGGCGGCGCCACCGTCGCCATAACAATAGACACCGCTATAATCGAATCCATCATCCGCGTCATGAACCGCAATCGCGCGATGATACGCTGTTGTCCCGATGGACTCCCGAAAAAGTGTGCCGGTACCGCCGGGATGAAATCGCGCATCGGAGGCCACCTCCAGACGATATCCCAGCGCGCCGGCAACCGGCTGCCAGGTTGCCGTAAAACCGCCGCAGTGCCGGTTTGTTACGGCGTACAAAAACGGTGCATTGGTGAAACAAGCCGCCCTGAATTCTTTTACGCGGCCAATTCCGGTTCCATGCTGGTTTTCGGCGAATGCCTGAACATAATAAGTCTGCCCGGGTGTCAAACCGGTCAACTCGGCCGTAAATACGCCCGCTCCAGATTCAGACTTTAGCAAGTTTGCATGGGTTGCCGGATCCGGTGCGATACCCCAGGTAATGCCGCGGTTCGTCACCGCCGATCCCCGGTCATCCGTAACCTCGCCGCCGCCCCACGCCGCCGTCGGCCGAATCTCCGTAATAACCGCGGTAGTTACAAGCGGTGTACCGTCGTCCAAATGGGTCAAGACAATATCATCAATATTCATACGTCGTTGATTGACGCCGGCACCGTCCGTACGCAAGCGGATGCGTACATTGCCGGCAACATTGATTTCGGCGGTCCACTCGGTCAGCGATGCCGGAAAGTTGCTGATGCTCGACCCTGCTTGCCGCCAGCTAACGCCTCGGTCCGTACTGTAGTCCACCGCTAGATTCGGTTGCCCGGTCTCCTCGCCGTAACGCGCATACCAAAACGATATCTCGCCAATCCCGCCGGCTTTATCCTCCAGCATTTCGGCAACTCCCAGGGTCTCGCCGTCGCGGCGCATCCGTAAGGCGCGTTGATCGTTCTTCTTGTCTTCATCGCGTGTTCCGATTAATGCCTGGGTCAAGCGCCATCCCAAACCGCTGAGCGTTACCTCCGCGGCGGCGTAACCGGTCTTGGTTTCTTTATAGCCTTCAAAATCGACGATATACGAAGCCATTCCGCGAGGTACACCCCATATCCACAGCAAACCGGCAAGCCAAAACCACCGGCATCTAAAGCCGACCCGCCAAAACCCGATAACAGCGCTAAGACATGAGCCCACGATTGGCTCCTTATGCAACACGGAGTCTGCCAACCCATTTCTGAAGGCATATCATATCAGTCCGAAACGAAACTTCAATCTCTTTTTCGAGGTCAGTAGCATCCCATAGGGATGCGGAATGTTGGAATACTGGAATTATGGAATGTTGGTAAATAGTGCAAATATGATGCTTACGTTTTCAGATTCCGGTGATGCGCCAATTTTGCGTTGCAT
>PXCX01000053.1 GCA_003565195.1 PVC group bacterium
AACGTAGGTGGCCTCCTGAACTCTGAACTCTGAACCCCTGAACTCTTGCACCACCAACGACGTCTGATACATTAAAAAACGCTGCTTCAATCTGAAGCAAATTTCAAATATTTTTGGCTAGTAATCGTACACTTCAACGCACACTTCGTCGCAATGCTTGCTCGGATACCCTTAGTCGATCGACTTATTCGGTCTCCAGTAATCGTGAAATTCGGATTATGCCAGAATTAAGATGCGTTTGCCCTGCCCTGGCCTCCCCGGGTATGATTGAGCAACCCACCGGCCAACAGGATCTCGCGCTGGCGTTCGCTCAAGCAACAGGACACCGCAATCCGATGGTCTTTTTCGCCGGCAACCAGTTGCAACGATTCACCCGCTTTCAGTAGGCGGCGCAACTGCGGGATCCTGGCCCTTTGTCCCGGAGCCAACGCTTCCAGATCGTCGGGCCGCTCCGGTGTCAGCGGCAGAATACCGAAGTTGATCAGGTTAGCGGCATGAATCCTCTCGAACGACCGCGCCACCACCGCCTTGACGCCCAGGTACATGGGACACAGTGCGGCATGTTCGCGGCTCGATCCCTGTCCGTAGGATTCACCGGCCACGATCACGCCATGCCCACCGGCATCCCGCAAGGCGGCGGCACGCCCGGCAAATCCGGGATCCAGCGGTTCAAAAACATATTGGGCATACACCGGAACGTTGGATCGATGTTTAAGACGCGCCCCGGCCGGCATGATGTGATCGGTCGTGATCCGGTCACCGACCTTGATCAGGATCGCTCCGTCAAGGGTGTCGGGCAACGGATCGTTATGCGGCGGCGCACCGATACTCGGGCCGCGTTCAACGGGCGTCGCCGCCCGTTGTGCGGGCGGTGGCGGGAACAGGAACATGGCATCATCATCGGGCAACAATCGCGGCAAGCGGATACGCGGCGCCACCAAACCGGTGGTTCGGGGATCTCCCATTTTACCCTGTAACGCCGCGACGGCGGCGGTCTCCGGGGACACCAGGTAAACCTGCGCCGAGGGCGTTCCGGAACGACCTTCGAAATTGCGATTGGATGTCCTCAGGGAAACCGCATCGGCTCGCGGCGACATTGAGTTGCCGATACAGAAACCGCAGACGTTTTCCAGCAAGCGCACGCCCGCATCCAGCAGATCGCCCAGCGATCCGTCACGGGCCAGCGCCGTGAGAATACGCCGCGATCCCGGCGCCACTCCGCATTCAACGGACGGATGAACGCGGCGCCCCTTTAAAATCCGGGCCGCCGTTTTCAAATCGCGATACGATCCGTTGGTGCACGATCCGATCAATACTTGATCGACCGGCATCCCGGCCAGCGACCCAGCCGTAACCACGTTGCCGGGTGAATGCGGCGCCGCCGCCATCGGTTCAACCGACGCCAAATCCAAGCTAATCACCTGATCGTAGCAGGCGCCTGCATCCGGCTGTAGTTCGCGCCAGACATCCGCGCGGCCAACAATCTCGAGGAAACGGCGTGTCCGGATATCGCTGGGGAATATCGAGGTAGTCACGCCGCATTCGGCGCCCATATTGGTTATCGTGGCCCGATCCGGAACATCGAGCGAACGCACCCCCGAACCGCCGTATTCAAGGACAACTCCGACGTTTCCCTTGGTCGAAAGCCGCTCCAAAACTTTAAGAATCACATCCTTGGCGCAAACCCACGGCCGCAAGCGGCCGGTCAAGACAACCTGCACTACCCGTGGCATCGTTAAATAAAACGGGCCGCCACCCATCGCCACCGCCACATCGAGACCGCCGGCCCCCATCGCCAGCATCCCCATGCCGCCCGCTGTCGGCGTATGCGAATCCGCGCCCAGCAACGTCTTGCCGGGTTCGGCAAAACGTTCTAAATGGAGTTGATGGCAAATCCCGTTGCCCGGCTTGGAATACACCAGCCCGTAATGCGCCGCCGCCGTCCGTAAATAACGATGATCATCCGCGTTTTCCGGACCGATCTGCACCGTGTTATGGTCAACATAACTGACCGCCGGATCGGTACGTACCTGGTCCAATCCCATAGCCTCGAACTGCAGCATGGCCATGGTTCCGGTGGCATCCTGGGTCAGCGTCTGATCAATCCGGATCGCCAACTCGGAGCCGGCCTCCAAATCGCCGGCCACCCGGTGGGCGTATAAAATCTTTTCGGTAATATTCAGAGCCATAATGTCGTTCCTTTCAAGGACAACCTTCGCTTCTCCCGGCTGGGTGTTGTTTGCAGAACCATCATGTCAGCCCACGGCGCTTAGGGATGACTACGGGGACTGCGAACACCCCTTGATTTCGCCGGCGGATGAAGCAGGCCGGTTAAGCGTGCGGTGTCGATAATCCGAGGACATCCCGCATATCGTAAAGGCCGGCTGGCTGACCGGATAACCAGCGGGCGGCGCGCAGGGCGCCTAATGCAAAAGCTTCGCGGTTCGAGGCACGATGGGTGAATTCGAGTTTTTCGCCTTCAGCCGCCAAATGAACCGTATGTTCGCCAACCACGTCGCCAGCACGCAGCGCATGCATGCCGATTTCACCCGGCGGCCGGGCGCCCACCATGCCTTCGCGGCCGTGAACCATGACCGCACGCAGATTCTGGTTGCGGCCTTCGGCCGCGGCTTCAGCCAATGCCAGCGCCGTTCCGCTGGGTGCATCTTTTTTATGGCGATGATGGGTTTCAACGACTTCAATATCGTAATCCATTCCCAGAATGGATGCTGCCTGTTTGGTCAATTCCAGCAACAGATTGATCCCGGTACTCATGTTGGCGGCCCGCAAAACCGGCGTTTTCCCGGATGTCTGCTTGACCGCCTGCAACATATCATCGTCCAGACCAGTGGTCCCGATGACCAGCGGAATCCCGCGTTCAGCGACAATCCGCAGATTATCGACCAGCGCTTCCCGTGCGCTGAAATCGATGGCGACGTCCGCCGCTTTGAGCGCGGCTCTCAGGTCGCTGCCGATGACCACGTTTTGCGGCGGACATCCGGCCACGGTCCCGGAATCTTCACCGATGACGGGTGCGCCCTGCCATTCGACCGCACCGGCCAGTTGCAGGTCATCCGCGCGATCAATACAACGGATCAAGGCGCATCCCATGCGGCCGGCCGCTCCGATAATCGTGATTTTCATTATTCAATTGTTCCTTTCGCAGTTTGTGCGGCATCGAACGCACCCACGGTTTGGAGCGTTTCGCGCAGTTGCGTTTTATGCTGCTCGTCAAGCGACACCAACGGCAAACGGTAGACTTCCTTAATCCAGCCCATCATGGCCAGTGCCGCCTTGACGGGAATCGGATTGGTATCGATAAACAAATCGCGGAACAAGGGATACAGTTGGTGATGAAGCGCCATTCCCGCAGGCCAATCGCCGGACAACACGGCATGAACCATCCCGGCGACCGCCGCCGGCAAGACATTGGATGCAACGCTGACACAACCGCGTGCGCCGCCAGCCAGCATTGGTAAGGTTAATTCGTCGTCGCCGGACAATACAGCCAGATCACAGACATCCAGGATTTGGGTGACCCGTTTGGCGCAACCGCCGGCTTCCTTGACAGCGATCACATTCGGATGCGATGCCAGTTCGGCAATACTTTCGATGGCAATCTCGCAGGCGCTGCGGCCGGGCACATTATAAAGTACCACCGGCAAACCCACATCGGCAACCGCCGCGAAATGCGCGACCAACCCTTTTTGACTGGGTTTATTGTAGTAGGGCGTGACTTGCAGCGTGGCATCGGCGCCGGCTTCCAGGGCATGACGGGTCAGCCGGACCGCTTCCTCGGTAGCGTTGGCGCCTGTGCCGGCAATAACGACGGCACGTCCCTTGCAACGTTGAACGGTCATGTCGATAACGTGTGAATGTTCATCAACATCCAGGGTCGCGGATTCGCCGGTTGTCCCCACGGGTACAATGCCGTCTACACCGGCTTCGATCTGACGGTCAAGCAACTGTTCGAAAGCCGCCGTATCGATGCTGCCGTCGTCGCTGAACGGCGTCACGATCGCCGTATAAACGCCTTGTAACTTCATTTTGCTCATTTTTCAGTCCTCCATTATTTCGCCGCGAATCAAGTCGTCGAGTTTTTCACGTTCGCGAATTACGCGGGCTTGATTGCGATCTACCAGGATTTCAGCCGCACGCGGCCGGCTGTTGTAGTTGGATGACATGGTGAATCCATACGCGCCGGCGCAGTGAACGGCCAGTAATTCGTTGGCCGGCACGTTCGGCAAGGTGCGGTCCTGTGCCAGAAAATCGCCGGACTCACATATTGGACCAACCACATCGCCAAGAACAGTTTTTTCGGTTTCCCGAACAGCGGCAATCGGGTGATAGGCTTGATAAAACGACGGGCGCAACAGATCGTTCATGGCCGCATCCACGACGATGAACTTTTTGTGGTAACTATCCTTGACGTATTGGACGCGCGTGACCAGGATGCCGCCTTCCCCGGCAAGATAGCGGCCGGGCTCCATGACAATCTGCAAATCGAGTTCCTGCAACAAGGGCACCAGCCGTTCCGCCAGCGCCGTCGGTTCCAGGGGCTGGTCGTCCGGTTCATAGCCGATGCCGAGACCACCCCCGATATCGAGCGTCTTGAAGCTATCATACTTGTCGCGTAATTCGCGGCACAACGGTGTCACCTTGCGGATCGCTTCGACAAACGGATCGGGATTGAGAATTTGTGAGCCGATATGCATATGCAACCCCACCGGTTCAACGCCCGGCATCGCGACCGCACGCTTGAAGGCCTCACGGACACGAGCCGGATCCATGCCGAACTTGTTTTCCTGTTTACCGGTACTGATATAACGGTGGGTTTGCGGATCGACATCCGGATTGACGCGAAACGCGATTCGACCCACCGTTCCCAAACGGACGGCACATTGCGCGATGCGTTCGGTTTCGCCTTCGGATTCGACGGTGAAAAAACGGATTTTCTCGCGCAATGCAGCCTCGATCTCGGCGCTTGTCTTGCCAACACCGGCAAACACGATTTTGGATGCATCCACCCCGGCACGCCGGGCGCGGAACAATTCGCCGCCGGACACAATGTCGACCCCGGCGCCGCCCTCGCTAAAGGTCTTGATGACCGACAGATTGGAATTGGCTTTGACCGAATAACAAATCAACGGATCAACCGCCGCGAACGCCTGCTGCAAACCCTTCAGTTGCTGCAAGAACTTGCGACGACTATAGATATACAAAGGAGTTCCGTAAGTTTCCGCCAAATCCTCCACGGAGACGTCCTCGGCGTGTAAAATCTGGTTGCGATAGGTAAATGCCTGCATTGATAAGGTCTTTCTTCTGAATAATCACAAAAAACGCCCTGTCCGGCTGGTCCGGGATTGGGCCCGATGTTGTTGAATGGCGCACAATATGTCGCGTAAGTATCAAAATAGCGGATCGGGACGCAAAAATCAAGGATGAAGCGAATTGGTCCAGGATTGCGGATCGTTGATATTCGCCTGACGCTACGGGCGCAACGGCATGATCGCGCGGATACGGTAGTGTTTGCTTGCGTTGCTGTCAACGACCTGGCACGACATGATCGTCTGCACTTCCGACGGCGTCAACTCGCCCAGGCCAACGTCCGCCCAGGCGTCGGGATCGCCGACGGTTGCCGTCGATTCGAGCCGGTACCGACGCGTCGGGCGCACGTTCCAGGTCAGATCGCTGGTATTTCCCGCCTGCCGCTCGATGGCCACCAGGCGTAAACGGCAATCCGGATCGCGCGGATCGGTATCGGCCAGGTACTCTTCCAGGTCGCTTGAACCGTCGCCGTCGTAATCGCCGTCGGCGCTGAAGGTGTCCAGATCGCTGGCTTCGCGGTATTGCCACCAGTCCGGCAACCCGTCGCCATCACTGTCCGGACCGGGATCGAGATGCGTCGTGCGAACCTGTGCCTGGCTGTTCGAGAGGGATATCCAGCCGACGTTCGCGCCCCAAACATAACCGGACAGGTCGCCGGTCAACAGGTTGACGCGCGGCCGGCCGTATTCCTGTTCGAAGGTCAGAATAGGGACACACAAAATATCTATCTGGCGATGCATTATGGCTTCGGTGCAAACAGACACGCCGGCTTGGCAAAATGCTTATGGCAAAATTCCAGCAGGAAGTCTGGATTGACGGCGGTTGCCGGTTGGTGTAAAATTAAAGTTAAATTGTTTAAGTCCACGGTTTCGCTCGTTCGGGGTGAGCGAGCCGTATCTTGTTGGTACGACACGGATTATGGAGTGGTTGTGATGCAGCTTACACGTCGCGATTTTTTGAGCCGGTCGTTGATCGCGGGCGTATCCATGGTGGCGGCGCCGGCCTGTTCGAGATCGGTTTCGCCGCCCGGCAAGGGGGAAGACTGGCAACCCGCCTATCAGCGTCTGGCAGCCGCCGGCAAGCTTGATGAAAGAATTGAACAG
>PXCX01000087.1 GCA_003565195.1 PVC group bacterium
ATGCGGCTGTCTAAGTTGTTGCGGCCCAAAGCGTTCAGTGTTCAGGTGTTCAGCGTTCAGGAAATCCGGCCTGAACACTGAACTCTGAACCCCTGAACACTTTCAGCGAAGCTGGCTAGCTCTCCAATCATTAAATCCGGCTTAAAGCTTATGCTGTGTGTTTTAATCGTTCAATCGCCCATTTGGGGATTTCCATTCGTACGGTTTTCATTGGATTCACGATTTGGCATACTATCAGATTCCCAAGCATATCGATCAGCATTCCTGCGTCTGTCTTGCTTAGGTTCTGACATTCGGTCAGAAACCTGAAAAGCTGCTTGGCCGCTTTTTCTGATGCCTGATCCAATGTTGCTCCAGATGCGATCACGATCCAGTGTGTTTCTTTTTCCACCACAGGAAAGGTAATCGGCATATTATGGATCACTTCCAGCTTCAGCGTTGCTTCCCCTTCGATTTCCAGGCCACAGTTGGCAACCTCACCATCGCCCATGATTGCATGCAAATCGCCAATTGCCAGCAGTGCACCTTCCACGAATACAGGAAGATATAGCGTGGCACCTTCTGTGATCATCGTACAGTCCATGTTACCGCCGTGGTCCATTGGCGTCATTGTGCTGACTGCACCTTTGGCCGGAGCATTCCCAATCACGCCGATCATAGGTTTTGTCGGCAACTCCAGTCTTCCGTCGTAATTCAGGGTATTGTCTGTGACACGGATTCTGTGAATAATGGCCTCCGGAAAATATTCCTTTAATGCTCCGGAAGTCGGGCCGATATCCAGAATTCCAATCGGGCCAAGATCCAACTTTTCAATGCTGATTTTCAGCATATCTCCCGGCATCGCACCATTCACATACACAGGGCCTGTCGCCGGATTGCCAAACCTGCGGTCCACGTCTTCAAATGTGTTTTCTTCCGGAAGAAGCTGACCCTGATAACAGTCATACGTTTCAAAAACAACAACTTCACCAGACTCAACCACTGCTGCCGGACAGTTTGATGAGCTCATTTCGTAAACAACATGTTTTCTCGTCACTTTAATCATTTGTCCTCCGGCTCGGGATCCGGATTGAGAAACGGGCGATCCTGATGGACCCCCAGCGAGAGTCGGCGCTTGCCGTGCCGGTCGAAGAAGCTCAGCCGCCCGCCGGTTTCGCCGTCGCCCATGATAATCCGCGATGCCAGGTTGGTTGCCATGAATCCGAGGAAAGGCATGCCGTCATCAGTGCCCAAACCCAGTCGCAACCAGCCGTTCGGATCAATAAAATGGATGCGCGCATCGCGTTGGTCGGCAAACAGTTGGATTCCCGCCCCGTGGTTGTCCAGCAGGGTCAGGCCGGCTCCGTAATCCTGAACCATCAACATGGCATGGAGCGACCCGTCGGCATTGGAAAGACGCAACAGCGGGGCGCCGTCGTCATCGGCGCTGAGCGCGATTCGGGTTTTCCCAGCGCTGTCGAACATCGATAGAAACGGGTTGTCGTCACGCATGCCCATGACGGCACGCGGGGCGCCGCCGTCATCGACAAGGATATATTCCTGTTTGCGCGAACGCCGTTCGAACACCTTGAACAACAATAGCAAGGTGATCAGGAACGTGACGGCAAGCAGTCGTGTTAAGTGCTGGACTTTGCGTTCCAGTTGGGTAACGGAGTCAGGTTTCTTGTAATCGCTGGCAGGTTCGGATGTCGGAGTCGATGGGTTCATGCGCTAGGTTCGATTTGCGACGTGGAGGCTGCGAGTTGCGGTTGATAGAAAAGCGTGGTATCCGCCAGGCGACCGTTATGGAAGCGGACTCCTTCATACGCCAGCAAGGCCTGTTTGGCGGCTATTTGCTTGCCTTCGCGGCGGCCCTGGTACCCGCCCGGCCTGCCGTCGGCGGCGATCACCCGGTGGCAGGGGACCTGCGGCGAAAACGGGTTGTTCCGTAGCGCGCCTCCGATCGCCCGCGCTGAGCGGCAGCCGATAGCTTGAGCCAGGGCGCCGTAGGTGGTTACCCGGCCGCGGGGTACAGTCATCAGCGCGGCGTAGACGCGCAAACAAAAGGGGCTTAACCGCGTGGTTACGGGACCGGAAATTGTCGTTGGGTCGGTCATGGGAATGATTTCAGGCCGGCTTTTGCCATTCGTTAAGACGGTTGCGTATATATTCCGCGTGTTCACCGTTGGGCGCCATTTGCAGGTAACGCTGGTATCGCTCGCTCGCTTCGGAACGTCGTTGCATTTTTTCCAAGGAATACCCTTTGAAAAACATGGTGTTCGGATTGCCTGCCAGCATTTTTTCGTAATGACGGAAGCGAGTCAATGCATGTTCATAATTTTCCGCCCGCAAATTGGCTATGCCGTCGACATGCCAGGCCTGCGGTTCTTGCGGATAAACATCGCGGGCTGCTGCCGTATAGCGCAGTGCTTCGCCATACTGTTCGCGCGCGATCTCTTGTTTCGCCATCAGCAGAAGCGCCGTATAATCGTCGGGGGCCGTTTGCAGCGCCTTGGTAAACAGGGCTTTGGCTTTGTCAAACTTGTCCTTTTGCATGGCTGTCTGGCCTTCTTGCATGGCTGTGATGGCTTGGCGCTTTTCGCGGATGGACACCGTATGATCCATGTAACGTTCCCGCCCGGTTTTCATATCCGCCGCGGTATCGGCCATCCGTCGCGCGCGCCGTGCGGCGTCGCGGTAGCGTTCCTCGCTCATCGGATGGGTTGAGAACATGACCTCAATCGCGCTGGGCTGGCGTTGGTTGAGACGTCGCAAAATATCCATTAAGCCAACAATTCCTTCCGGGGAATAACCGGCCCGGGTCATGTATTGGATCGCCAGTTTATCCGCTTCGCGTTCGTTGTTCCGGCTGTATTTGGCCAGGAACAGAAACGCGCCGAAGCCGCCGAGTCCAAGCGCCAGATCGGCGTACTCCTCGTCGTATAAGGTTGCGGCGACCCCGAGCACAAGAATCCCCAACTGGGCTGCCGTCGCTGTGCTGAGCGCCGCGGCCGAATGGCGCGCGGTGACATGCCCGATTTCATGGCCCAGCAGCGCCGCCAGTTGCGCCTCGTTTTCCATCTCCAGCAGCAGACCGCGTGTAACCGCAATCGTACCGCCCGGGAAAGCATAGGCGTTGGCATGCACGGCATTTAGGCCGCGAAACGAATAGGGCATGTTGGGGCGGTGGGTGACCGGTGTTAAGCGGTCGCCAGTCATGGCAATATATTGGTTGATCTCGTCTTGCTGCAGCGGTCCGTAATCAAAAGAGATCTGGTGTGGCGACCGTTCGCGATCAATCCGGATTTCGTCCGTTTGCGAAAACAACATAAACTGACGGCGCCCGGTCACGGGATTGGTGGCGCAGCCGCCAAGTGTCAGCGCGCCGGCGGTTGCCGCCGATCCGCCTAGAAATGCACGTCGTGTAAGCGCTGTGTTTGTCATGCCATGTCTCCTGGTAACAACGACCCATCAACGCCTCGAAAAGTAGCATATAAATCAGAAAACCGCAACCAGGATTTAGCGGAACACCGGACCGTAGGCGGAACGTGCGCGTTCGATCGCCAGTCGCTGCAATTCAGGCGCCGGTGGCATGGTGGTGGCTTCATGGTCGCCGAACCGGTTTGCGGCTCGCTGCCAGAGAAGGCGCGCCAAGCGGTCCAGGGCGGCGGCACGGTCAGTTTCGCCGACTGCCCGGTAAATCGCGCTTTGAAAGAAGAAACCTTCGATCAATGCGGCGGCATCCCGAACACTTACCTGTTCCATCCTCGCCATGAGGTTTCCGAGGACCGCAGTTTGCAGGGTTTCGCCGGCAACTCTTTCCGGAAACTCTGAACGCAATTTATTAAAGCAGGCGCGTGCATCCTGACGCCGGCCATAGACAAAAAAAAGCGTCATCGCATCGTCAAGGAAGTTAGCGTAAGCTTGTTGGATGGTTTCGTTGCGCTGATAACGTTCCAGCGCGTCGTTAAATGCGCGTTGAACACCGGGAAACAAATCGAGATCAGGCGAGGTGATCAGAAACCGGTTTTCCGAATCAATGACGATGTGACCCTGTTTGAATGCTTGCGCCAGACTTTGAAAAATCATGCGGTCATTGGGCAGGCTGCCTTCGGGCGGCGCCACTTGCAGGCCGCGCCAGGCCCAGTAGACGGCATGGGTGTCGGCCGCCCGCCAGTCCAGCGGACCGTAAAAGTTGTCGACCGCCAACATCGCGTCCGCATCCAAGCCGTACTCGGTCTTCAAATGATCGCGTAATTCCGGGTCGTCGGCCGCTCGTTTATGGTCAAGCCGGCCGTTGGCGAGTACCGGCGACATCATCTGCGCCAGATTCCATTTATAGGTCATGTGCGCGTCGTCCCAGTGGCGGCCGATTTTATGCTGGTATATCCAGCCAAGTTCACGATATAGACTGGGATCGGCCGGATTGTAGCGTATTCCTTCGTCGCGCAGCAAATGGATCCCGTGTTGGACCCAGCGCCAACGGTCATCCGGATCAGGGAACATGACACTGATGTTATACGCCATGTTCCAGGCATGATACGCCCAGACTTCGGTGAAACGCGGTTCCAGCTTGGTAATCCAGTCCGCCAACTGGACGATTTCGAAATAATGGCCCTGATCCTGCAAGCGTGACACGCGCAACCAGAGCAAGTCCGCGATCAACCCCTGGAATCCACCCAACGCAACCGTGGTGAACGCAACCAGCGGCGGGGCTTCCTCAATCGCCTGCAAGGCTGCTTCCGGCCAGAGTTCATGCCGCGCCGCGCGCAACGGTGCATGGCGCTGACCGGCAAGCCACCATGCCGTCAGGGCCGCCATGATCCAGAGTAAGGTGCCGCGTTTCGTCATGAGTTCATCGCAATTTCTGTTCGCGATGACGTGCGGCGATGGTTTCTGCCAGGGTATCCAATGCCGCAAAATCGGGTTCGCGCGGATATCCCCTGCACAAGACCGGATCCAGCAGATCGACCTTGAGATCCGGGATCAGGGCTGCAATCCGTTCGATCGCCTTGCTGCTCCAGCCGTATGACCCGATAATTGACGCGAATTGCAGTTTCGGCCGCAATGCATTGGCCAGATGGGCAGCATAAAAAACCGCTGGATGCGGACTGATGTGGACGGTGGGAGTCCCGACGACCAGCGTGGTGGCGTCGACCAGGGCAATGGCCAGTTTGCCGATATCCGTTACGCTCAGATTAAAAGGATGGACCGTTATCTCGCGTTCCGTCAAAGCGCCAACCAGATGCCGCACCATGGCTTCCGTGCTGCCGTGCATCGAAACATAGGGCAAGACCACCTCGTTTTTCGGTTCGCTGTTGACCCAGTCTTCATAGGCCTCAAGGATGAATGATGGATCGTCGTAAAGCGGGCCGTGACTGGGCGCGATCCAAACCGGATTACGGGCGCGCACTTTTTCCAGATTGCGACGGATCGTTTTCCTGAACGGCATCATGATCTCTGCATAATACCGTTTGGCCGCTTCGTATACCTGGCCGCGATCGCGCACCCACAGGTCGCTGGTTGCCAGATGAGAACCGAAAAAATCGCAGGAAAAAAGAATCCGGTCCTCGGGCACGTAGGTACACATCGTTTCCGGCCAGTGGACCCAGGGCGTCTTCACAAACTCCAGTGTGCGCCCGCCAAGCGATACCGTTTCGCCGTCCGCCACCGCGCGGATCCGGTCCGGCGGCAGATGTAAATGATCGATCAGCATCCCTTTACACTTTTCGGTCGCCAGCACGGTGCATTGTGGATGGCTCTCCAGAACAGCGGGAATGGCGCCGGCATGGTCCTGTTCCGCATGGTGCGCCACCAGATAGTCCAGTCGTTCGACACCGCGCAGCATATCGCGCCAGGAACTGATCTTGTCGCTGTCCACGGTATCCAGTAAAACCCTTTTTTGGCTGCCTTCCAACAGGTAGGCATTGTAACTGGTGCCGTCCGGAAGCGGGATAAGAGCATCGAAAAGACGACGATCCCAGTCGATGACACCGGCCCAATAAAGGCCTTCCTTGATCTTTCTCGGTTTCAGCATGGCGATCTCCTTAGTATTGTTTGTTCGCGCAATAAATTATAAAGCGACAGTCTATAGAACGCAATAGTGAATGCTGAACGCGCAGGCTGAAGTTTTGCCATAAGCATTTTGCCAAGCCGACGTGTTCGTTTGCGGCGAAGCCGTAATGCATCGCCAGATAGATATTTTGTGTGTCCCTATTCTGACCTGAGTAGGTGTTTAGAGTAAGCGGATTGAGTAAGTGGATTGAGAGTACGTGATATAGAGTACACACCTCCAAGCACCTACTGTCTCTAAACACCTACTCAGGAATTTTAGCCTGCCACCTATTCCCTCGAAAGCGGCGCGGCGCGCATTCAAAGAAGACCAGCCGCTTATGGCAAAACTTCA
>PXCX01000006.1 GCA_003565195.1 PVC group bacterium
CAAATATTTGATCCAACGCAGAGGTCAAGCGTTCACGCGGCGCACGCCGGTCAACCGGCAGATCCTTATATCCGTCGGGAATCCAAACATTGCACCACGACGGCGTGCCTAGACGACGGCCCATGGCGGCGGCAATACGTCGCGACGCCATCCCGTGTTCGATCCAGAACCGCCGAATCCCATCATCACGATTGGACAGTGTAAACCCGTCATCGGCCTTCGGGTGCGAGAAAAATGTGCCGTTAAAGTCCAAACCGATTTTCCGTTCGGCGGCCCAATCCATCCAGCGCGAAAAATGTTCCGGTCCCAATGCGTTCCGGTCAACCTTGGCGCCATCGGTTTCGGCATACATGGCATGCAGATTCAGCCGATGCTTAGCGGGGATCAAGTCGAGGGCGACATTGAAATCGGCGCGCAATTCATCGCCATTGCGTGCTTTGCCGGAATAATTTCCGGTTGCGGCAATGCCACCGCTGAGTTCCGTGGCGCCTTCCAAACCGGCCACATCGTCGGCTTGCCAGCAATGCAGGGAAATCGGGATAGCCGCCAACTGGTCGATAATGTGATCGGTATTGACCCCTACTGCCGCATACCGATCCCGGGCCAATGCATACGCCTCGCTAATTTTCTTGTCGATAGCCTGCTTCACAACTTTCTCCCGTTTGCCGTCAGGTTTTTATGTCAGATTGTCCTCGCGGATAAGCGCCAGCACTTCATCCCTTTTTTGCTCCATGGCTTCGCTCGTTCTAGCTTCCAGGTTCAACCGGATTAGCGGTTCGGTATTCGACGCACGCACATTGAACCACCAATCGTCAAACTCAACGCTCAATCCATCCAGTTCAATCACCCGTCCCTGCTGACCATAGCGTTCCCGCAAGCGTTCGAGCACCGCCTCGGTGTCGGCGACCTCGCTGTTAATCTCTCCACTGGCCGCATAACGCAACAGCGGCGCCACCAAAGCTGAAAGCGGCTTTCCGGCATCGGCCACCAGGCCGGCAATATACAAGACAGCCAACGCGGCGCTTTCCGTGAAGTAATTTTCGCGGAAATAGTAGTGGCCGGACAATTCGCCGGCGAACACGGCATCGACATCACGCATCTGCTGCTTGATGAATGCATGGCCGACCCGGCTCATTTGCGGTTCCCCACCATTCTCGCGAATGACTTCGCGCACCGCCCAACTGCTGCGTAAATCGTTCAAGACAATCCGGCCTGGCGCTGCGGCCAGCAGTTTGCGGGCAATCAGCGCCGTAATCATGTCCATCGAGACTATCTCGCCCCGTTCGTCAACGAAGCCAACACGGTCGGCATCGCCGTCAAACGCCAGGCCAAACGCATAATCGCCATTCCGTACCTTGCGCTGTAAATCGACTAGGTTTTCGGCGTTCAACGGGTTGGCTTCATGGTGCGGAAAGGAACCGTCAAGGATATCGTGCAACGGATCGATCGTCATTAAACCGGCCAATGCACGCGCTTCAACGATCCCCATGCCGTTGGCGTAATCCGCCGCTACACGCAAATCCATCAACGATCCGGCATGTGTACGGATAAATTCGGTATACGCAGATTGAATATCGTACTCGCTCAGCGTGCCGGGCGTTGCCGCCGGGGGATCAAAGGCATTCGTCTCGACAATCCGTTCAATATCGGCAATGCCGGTGGCACCTGAAATCGGGATCGCCTGTTCCCGCGTCAGCTTGAAGCCGTTCCATTCGCCGGGATTATGCGAAGCTGTAATCATGACTGCGGCATCGGCCTCAAGTTTGCCGCAAGCATGATAACACATCGGGGTTGAACAGAGGCCCAGCTTGATCACGTCCGCCCCCTGCCCCAACAATCCTTCGGCAAACGCCTCAAATAACGGCTGCGAATGTGTACGCATATCCATCCCCACGACCACACGCCGGCATTTCAAAAACGTCGCCAGCGCCCGACCGATCTTAGCAGCCATCGGCGCATCCAAATCCTTGCCGTAAACGCCCCGTATATCGTAGGCCTTAAAAATTCCTGCCATCGTTCTCCTCCTTATGTTACGCGGGCGTTTATTCTGCGAAAATATTAAGCCGCTGTCAACTTTACGGCCCGAACAATCAGGGTATACGGCGCCGCAACCAGCAGCGGATACCGTTCACGCCAGGCACGGCTTTCATAGGGGATGCTCCGGCGTACGGCAGCCTCACTCATCTCGGGAATCGGCGGCGGTTCAGGTTCCTCAATGCGGTCGATTCGACAGCCAGCCGCAACAATCGCATTCATCAAATCGCCAAAAGGCAACGTCACAGCGCATACTTCAGGCCAACCGCGGCGGCCACCGCGTCGATCGGGTTCCGGATGATAATAATCTGTCAACAACATTCCCATACGACGATGGCCAATCCTTACCGGTTCGGCGGCCGCCAATGGGTGGCTGGTTGCCAGCAGCAGGATGCCGCCGTTTTTGAGCATACGCGCCATGCCAAGCAATGCCGCGGCCTGATCGCGAACAAAGGCCAGGGCATGCACCGAATGCACCAGATCAAACCGTCCAAGTTTGTTGTCCGGCAAGGTTTCCATGCTACGGCACCGATAATCCACCATAACCCGGCATCGGCGCGCCAATCGTTCGCCGATATCTATTTGACGTTGCGATACATCAAACGCAATGCAACGTGCTCCCTTACGCGCCAGGTAAATGCTGTTCTGTCCGGCGCCACAGCCGACTTCAAGACAACGCCGTCCTTTAAGCCGATCCGGTAAAAGACCCAGCAACCGGTCTCCCTCCAATAACGGACCATAATGAAAGTCGGTAGTCGCGATCCGCGTGTGGCGCTGATAAGACACAGCCACTCGATCCCAATACGTTGTGTCTTTGTGGGCATCCCCCATTTCATATGCTCCTAATCATGATTTCGTTTCGCTATCATCACGCTCGTCTCGGGAACGCTACCACGATCCATCCTTGGCGTCAATCGGATGCTTCACGTAAACTATCCCCAAAAGATCATGTGACTTTATCGCGTTTTGTGGTGTATAAAGGTATGAGATTGTGTATAATAAAGGGCATGGTCTCGTTGTCATGGTGACCGGAACCAAAAACCAAGGGAGAACATCGGATGAAAACGGTAAAATGGCCGGTATGGTTGGCAGGATTGGTAGGCTGTATTTTTTTAATCCAGGTAAACGCCGGGGACGATGCGGGGCAGCAAAGCAAACGCGCTGGTACCAGCGAACGCGAGCGCAATCGTCCCGCAATGATGGAAAAAAGACAGGCGCAACATCAAGCCAACCTGCATTTCTGGCGATCAGTTGAGGGACGCGACGCGGGAGATGCGATTCCCGATGTCAAGGCACATCTTCGTTCACAGCATGAACAGAATTTGGTATTGATTGAAGAAAGGTACTCCAACATCGTGGCCCGCGCCGGCGTCGCAGGCGAAAGGCCACAAGCGGATGGCACGGAACGCAGACAAAAAATTGAACTTCTTGCGGAACGTCATGCCGCCCGGAAAACCGCGATGGAGGAAAGTTTTACTGAAACAATCGCCCAGCTTGATGCCCTACAGGAAAAAGATGATCTGACATGGGCTGACGTGCGCAGGATCGCAAAACCTGGTCGTGCGAGCCAGAAACTGCGTAGCGATCGCGCGAGAGAGAAGGAAGGCGCACGACAGCCCGACAAGCAAGCGGCGCCGGAAGACAGCAGGAATCGGCGAGCACGGTAAATACGGGCCTCCAGCGCCTCATTCGTAAAGTATGGTCGAAAGGTAACGTTCACCCGAATCTGGCAGTATAACAGCTATTGTCTTATCCTTGAACTCCGACTCCGCCGCCAGACGGGTGGCAGCGGCAACGGCGGCGCCGCTGGAAATTCCCGACAGGATCCCTTCCTCGCGGGCCAGCCGCCTGGCGAATTCGAGCGCTTCCTCGTTTTCTACCTGTTCGACACGATCGAGCAAAGACAAATCAAGATTGGCGGGGATGAATCCGGCACCGATACCCTGGATCATGTGCGGTCCTGATTTTAATTCCTCGCCAGCCAGATGCTGTGTAATGACCGGGCTTTGCGCCGGTTCCACCGCTACCGACACAATTGGATGCTGTTTGTCATGCTTGAAAAAGCGCGATATTCCGCTAATGGTTCCACCGGTTCCAACACCGGCTACCAGAACATCCAAACGACCGTCAAAGGCCTCCCACAGTTCCGGCCCCGTTGTCGCGCGATGAATTTCGGGATTGGACGGATTATTGAATTGTTGCGGCATGAACCAGTGCGTGGGATCTTTGGCAGCCAATTCCTCCGCCTTGCGGATTGCGCCACTCATCCCTTCAGTACCTTCGGTTAACTCAAGCCGGGCGCCGAATGCATGCAGGATGCGGCGGCGTTCCATACTCATGGTTTCAGGCATCGTCAGAGTTACCTTGTAACCACGCGCGGCTCCGACAAATGCCAGGGCGATCCCGGTATTGCCGCTGGTCGGTTCGACAATCTCCATGCCCGGTTTCAGGACACCGCGTTTTTCGGCATCCCAGATCATGGCGGCGCCAATCCGGCATTTGACCGAATACGCCGGATTACGTCCCTCGATCTTGGCGTATACGCGCACTTTATCGCCGGCAATCCGGTGCAACCTCACGACCGGGGTACGTCCTATGGATAACGAGTTGTTTTCAAAAGGTTTCATGATATTTTTCCCTCGGTTAGTTTTGTTTAGCTTTCTTGACGACTACCCGCCAGTGTCCATCCCCCATATCGGTCATTTCCTCAATTATCTGGCCTTCGCTTTTGAAACTGGCGGGAACATTGTTGACCGGTTCCCCCTCATCAAGAATGACGGTCAATGTTTCCCCAACCTCCATCGGTTCGAGTTTAAGTTTGGCTTTCACGAAGTTCATCGGGCATGCAACTCCGCGCAAATCCAATTCAGGTACGGTATCTGCCGATTCGCGGTTTTCCTGATTCGATATCGCTGCGTCTCTACATTCCTGCGCGGGAGACTCCGGAACCCCGGTCACCGTTTCGGGCGGATGAAACTCGAGATTCGCGTCCAGCGTGGTAAAGAGTAAAGCGACCCGCTCGTGCAAGTCGTTAATATCGGTTCCGCAATCGTCAAGCGCAGCATCCCAGCCCTGCATCAAACCGCGCGTGCGGGTCAGTAGAGCCCGGAACGATTCGGACACCAATCCGCTGTCGATAAAATGGCGTTCAAATTCGCGCAATACCGTATCCGGGTCACGGGCATCGACACCGCGCGTAATCAACAACGCGCGAACCGCCGGCAACAGGATGTCAAAGGGTTTTTCCGCGTTCCGGGCCTCTTTCAGATCTTGCTCGATTACATCAAACACTCCCGCCCCGCACTCTCCAGCGCCGCGTCCGGCCAACGAAAACATTTCGTCCGAACCCAGATCATGGTAGTAATCAGGTCGCTTGTCAAATGACGGCACGGATGCATGGCTATCGACAATGGTCTTGAAATGGGAAACACCCATCCTGTCGACATAGGCGACGAACGATTCTCCGTCGCTGCGTTGGTCTTGAAAATCGGCGGCCAGCTCACGCAAGCATGCCGGAGCGGCACGCGCCGGGATTTTGCCCGCCGGCATCCCGAAACGCGCGCCGCTGCTGCTGCACCGGCCGCCAACGGTAATTCCATAGGATGGAACCAGGCGGCCTTCAACCCGACGGGCTGATCCAAAAAGGCCCAGCGGTGCAATGGGTTGCTGACCGCATGCATTGGTGCAGCCATTGATATGCACGGTCATCGCATCCAGAGTCTCCCGCTTCAGATAGTCGCCGTCCAGTGCGGCTGCACAAGCGCGGGCGGCATCGCGCGCGAGACAGATTCCCAGCCGGCAAGTGGCTGCTCCCGCGCAAGCGACAAAACGATCCAACGGCAGCGGCGCAAGCACATCGGTTTCCAGCGAACGCAATTCTTTGGCCAACGACGGCAACTCCGTTTCAAGTACAAACCGAATACTCATATCCTGGGTTCGCATCGTACGCACACCGGTTTCCCGGCTGTAACGCACCGCCAGATCGCCGATACGGGCGAAATCGGATGCCGGCAGAAAACCCAGCGGTAAATGGAGCGGAACGGATACGAATTCATCCTGTCGCTGGCGCATGACACGAATACCGTTTTCCATAGTAGACAACGGTGGCGTAACGTTCCGTTCGGATTGCGCGGATTGCCGCGTTTCATTCAGCGTCAGTTCCCCCTCCCAGGCCGGGACACCGTCGCGGATCACCACTTGGTATTCCTTCTGAAACTCTTCTCGAAACGCATCAACACCGATCCGGTCGAACACGAAACGCAAACGGGCGCGATGCTTGTTGCTGCGGTCGCCATGACG
>PXCX01000022.1 GCA_003565195.1 PVC group bacterium
CCTCGAAACCCTTACTCGGATACCCTTCGTCGATCAACTTAATCGATCCGCAGGGGCGAAATGGTCGGTCACAAAATATCTATCTGGCGATGCATTACGGCTTCGCCGCAAACGAACACGCCGGCTTGACAAAATGCTTATGGCAAAACTTCAAACCACCTTCAGGCCTAGGGTATCAACATATAAAAAACGCCTACCAGAACCGCGATCACAAAAAACAGCAGCAATAAAAACCGGTTCCGGCGTTCCGTTGGTGTGACATGCCGCGCATCCAGTGCTTCAAGACTGCCGCTCATAAAAATGGGTGCATTGTCATGGTCAAACTTGACCGGCTTTTCGGCGCTCGTTTTCGACTCGTACACGGGCGGCGATTCATGTCGCGGCAGGTCTTTTAGGGGAGGTGCGGCCGCTGTTCGTATTGGTTTGCGGCCGGCCAAGGCCCGTTGCAAACGGCGCTGGCGTCGTTCATTGCGCGTAATCTCTTTTTCAAGATGTTGTAATCGTTGCGCCAGTTCCGGCGATGTGGCTCGATATTTCATCGATGTCTCTCTCTGATTGCAACCGTTAGCCGCCAATCCCCCACAACCAGCGTGCCAGCGCCAGTAGCGCCAGCATGGCAACTATCAAAGGCAGACTAAACGCCATGCCTACCCAAACCCACTCGCTGAAACGGCGCGGGATCAACGCCGGCGCCGGCGAGTGCATGGCCGACGGTTCGCCCGCGGTTGCCGGAGGTGATGCAACGGCATCTTGGGCGACCGCCTCCACGCGCGACCATGCGCGATTATACTCGCGCTCGATATCCTCCATGATTGCGAGGGCGCGGTTCAGTTCCTCGTCGTAACGCTCATCCGGCCATGATTGATCGCGTATCCGTTCAACCTCTTGCAGCATTTCCTCGTATCGCCGGCGCACGACGGCGAAAAGTTCCGCCCGTCGCGAGGCTTGCAAATCCATTTTTCGCAACAACTCCATGCGCTGGGTCAAGCCTTCGCGTAAATTCTGGTGTTCCTGTTCGTATTTAACCTGGCGTTGTTCCAGCGTCTCGAGTCGCTGTCGTTCGCGTTCGAGTTCTTCGCGTTGTCCACGCAGTCGTTCCAGTTCCTGGGCTGCCTGGGCTGCCTGGGTCTGGGTTTGTTCACGGCGTTTTGCCATCTGGGATAGATTCAGTTCGGTCACTCCCGGAGGCTTGAGCTTATAGCCGTCCTTAAAGGCGCTTAGTCTGGTCTCGTCACGGTTTCCCGACGACAACGATCCGGTGCTTAACCGTTCTTCATGGCTGGAGGATGATTCGTTCATGGGTTCATAAGTTCACGGGTTCACGGTTCATGGGTCTACTCATAGGAATCTGAAAAGGTTGCGGTTTTGATGATGTTCGCGATGGATATCAACCCGTTCGGCAGGTCCTTTACGATATGGTGGCGGACTGACGACCACGGCGTCATCCTGGTCTTCTTCGTCGTTGTCCTGCGGAAAGTGTGTCACTCTTGCGAACTGCCCGTTGGATTGGTCGAACGGGTTCCGGCGCGAACGGAACGCTTCCTGCGCCTGAATCATGCGGTATTCCGCGCCGGCCGAAACATAGATAAAAAAGGCGATCGCCACAAGAAACCATTGTCCGTTCATCAGGCCGAATAAGCCCATAAAAAAAGCCAGGAACCTGCCGATTTGGGATGCCAGCCGGGTGGCCCGTAAGCGTCCCATACGGCCGGTTAAAGCCGCGCGTAAAATCCGTCCGCCATCCATCGGAAAGGCCGGCGCCAGATTGAAGCCGGCCAGGATCAGGTTCAGGCCACCCAGGTAAAGCAACATCCGTCCAAAGGTTTCCACACCACTGCGCAACAGCCATACGGAGAGCGGGATGATCGTCAATCCAATCACAAGACTGACAGTGGGACCGGCCGCCGCCATCAGGATTTCATCGCGGGGACGGGTGGGTATCCGTTCCATCTGGGCTGCGCCGCCGATGAACATCAGCGTAATTTGCCGGACCCGGCAGCCCTTGCGGATGGCAACAAAAGAATGGCCCAGCTCATGCAATCCAACACTGGCAAAGACCATCAACAACATCAGGACATTGGCCACCAATGCCGCGCCGCCCCTGATCACGCCTTCCTCAAGACTTACCGAAAATCCCGCGTACAAGCCTATAACCACCAGAAGCATAACCAGTGAGATATGAATTTTTATCGGGATTCCCCAGATCCTTGCGATTTTGTAAGATCCGCCGAACAATTTTTTAGATCCTCTGTTTTAGCCGTAAACCGTTAATTTTCAAGCGTTTGCTAACCATTTGTCGGAACTTTGACCGTATGCTGGGCAAGCGTCTTGCGTACTTTGGCGACAAGCGCAGCCGCGGCAAACGGTTTTTGCAGAAACTGTAGACCGCTTTCCACAACGCCACGCCGCACAATGATGTCGGCGGTATAACCGGAGATGAACATGCACTTGATCGTCGGCCATTTGGATTGCATGCGCTGGGCCAGCTCGTAACCATTGGTTTCCGGCATAATCACGTCTGTGATCAGCAGATCGATTTTACCTTCGTTCTCATGCGCCAACTCAATGGCTTTGACGCCGGTTGCGGCAACCAGTACGCGATAGCCTTCGTTTTCAAGCATGACACGGCATACATGCAGCGCGGCGGGTTCGTCATCCACCAGTAAAATAGTTTCGGGTTCCTCGCGTTTCTCCGCTTTTTCGCTGATCGCCGTCGTCGCGGGCGCGAGTTCATCATGCTCGGCGGTCAACAATCTGGGGAAATAGATCGTAAAGACGCTTCCATGTCCCGGTTCACTCTCAACCTCGATAAACCCCTGATTCTGCTTTGCAATGCCATAAACGGTTGCCAAGCCCATGCCCGTTCTCCGACCATTTTGTTTGGTCGTGAAGAACGGCTCGAAAATGTTCGCCATTGTTGACTTATCCATCCCGCAGCCGTCGTCGCTTACGCTAAGCGCGACATAATCGCCCGGGCCTCGCTCGGTCTGTCCCTTAATGTCGTCATCCGTCAAATGTAAATTACAACTGGAAATCGTTATTGTTCCGTGATCCGTGAAGGCATCGCGGGCATTGACGCAAAGATTCACCAGCATCTGGTCAACCTGTACCGGATCCATGGCAATTCGCCATAAATTCTTTGCCGGTTGCCACCCGATGGATACATTTTTTCCAAGAATTTCAGGCAGCATTTTCAAGGTGTTGGCCACTGCCTGATTCAAGTTCAATACTTCGGGGTTAATCGTCTGTTTACGACCGAATGCCAGCAATTGGCGGGTAAGCTCGGTCGAACGCTGGGCCGCCGAGCGGATGGCCTCGAGATCGTATTCCATGATTTCGCCGTCTTTGACCTTCTCCAGGGCGATTTCCGTATGTCCGAGAATGGCCTGCAGCATATTGTTGAATCCATGGGCCACACCACCGGCCAGACGCCCGACGGATTCCATTTTCTGCGCCTGCTGACGTTGCTCCTCCAATTCGATTTCTTTTGTAATATCGCGTTTTGCCGCCACATAATTCACGATTTCGCCGTCTTTGTCGCGAACCGGCGTAATATGGGATTCCTAGGTGTAAACCGAACCGTCCTTGCGTTTGTTGACGATCCGGCCTTTCCAGACCTTGCCGCTGACCAAGGTATGCCATAGGTCGTTGTAAAAAGATTCGGTTTGCTGACCGCTCTTAAGCAAGCGGGGTGTCTGTCCGATGGCTTCCTTGCGGGTATAACCGGTAATCCGTTCAAAGGCCGGATTGACGTAAAGCATTACCCCGTCAGTATCCGTAATGAGAATGATTTCATCGACCTGTTCAATCGCGGTAGCCAAACGATCACGGTCGGCCTCGGCTTTACAGCGTTCGGTGATATCAATCATGACCCCGTCGATCCAGCTTGAACGGGTATGGGTGTCGGACGAGCCCCGACCCTTGATATGAACCCAGACGAACGTCCCGTTGCGATGACGCAGACGCGTGTCAAGCTCAAATGGCCGGCCGGTCGCCGCTTCTTGACGCAGCGTGGCCATCACTGTTTCCCGTTCGGCGGGATGTACGATGTCACCCAGCCGGCGCATTTTTTCGTCGACGAAATCGCGGACGGGATACCCGCTGAGTCGTTCGATTTCCTCGCTGATAAACAAAACCGTGCCGACCTCATCGTCGCAGCAACGGAAAGCCACACCCGGAAGATTGGCTATCAAGGTTTGCTGTTGGGCCGTGCTTGCGGACAGCGCCGCATACATTCGGCGATCGCGCCGATGCACCAGCAAAAGCAGCGCAAGCAGTAACAATAAACTGGCAAACGCCATCACCAGCACACTGGTTGCCCAACCGATATCCCGGGTGATCGTTGCCAATTGCAGGACCAGGATATTCGCGGTTTCAAAAGGCAAGCTTTTCACCGATAATGTTTGAAGAAGGAACAGATACATTGCGTTTCCTTTCGATCAATACGGGTATGTCTTTGCGATTTATGTTCAATGTCATCCCATGGAATATTGGAATGATGGAAGATTGGAATAATGACAAGAGGCCAAAAACCGATATTTTGCAAACCGGAAACTATGCAACGCAAAATTGGCGTGTCACCGGACGCTGAAAACGTAAACATCATATTTGCATCAATTTCCAACATTCCATAACTCCAGTATTCCAACATTCCGCATCCCTATGAAATGCTACTGATGTATGTTTAGCTTCTAAGTCGCAAACTGTTTGAGTGGATTAGTCGAAAATTTCAGAGGTTTACAACCTGTTGGCGGGCAAGGTGTTCGGTGTTCATTGTATGCCGTCCGCTACCTGTTCGTCAAGCGAATTATATCGGGTTTGGGTGCGTGTGCGCACGAAAGTCATGGTCAGCAAAGCCAGCGCTATGACGGTGGCCGGCAGATTGAACGTCCAGTTGCCGTAACGGACAAACCATGTTTGTTCGCCGTCCGGCGCCGGGATCACCTGCCAGGCGGCGACCGCGCGCACCGGATCGCGCGCATCGCTTGGTGGCAAGCTGTCGCGGATACGTCCGTTTCGATCGATGACTGCGCTGATTCCGGTATTTGCTGCCCGAACGGTTGGCAACCGGGTTTCGACCGACCGGAACACGCCCTGGGCCAGATGCTGACGGGACGCGCTCGACGGATCGAACCAGGCATCGTTGGTTTGATTAATTAGCAGGCGCGCGCCGGCACGGGCGAATTGGCGCGAAATATACGGAAACGCATCTTCAAAGCAGATCGTTACCGCGAATGGCGTGTCGAGGTACGGAATCCGCAACACCGTAGCTTCGCTGCCCGGCGTACAGTTCCATCCAAGCGGTGCGAATCTTTCCAGCCACGGAATCCAGCGGCTGAAAGGGATGATTTCGCCAAACGGAACCAAATGTTGTTTGTTGTAAAACGGGGGGTCCTCGATTTCCGGCAAATACAGGACCGACCGATTATAATAGCGCTCGACGTCATTTTGGGTTTCACGTGCCATCACCCCGGCCAGAATGGGGACCGAGAGGGTGTTCAACTGTTCGGTTATGAACGTCCGCGTGGTGGGATGATCGCTGTAATAGGGGAAAACCGTTTCCGGCAGCACGATTATGTCCGGCGGACGCCCCCCTTCGATCATCGCTTTGAGCGCGGCATCGTGTAGGCCTTCACGAATGTTGTCAAACATCCGGTCGGCCATGCCGTCTTCCCATTTTTCAAACTGCGGGATAGCGGTCTGTACCACGGCGATGTTCAGTCCCGGAGCCACCGGCATCGGACGAAAGCGGCGTTCACGTTCCATGCCGATACGCCAGCAGATCGCAATCAAAAGGGCGGCCGCCGCGAACTCAAGATGAAAACCACGGCGTCGTTCGGCGGGATCAATGTAGCGCAGAAGCGTCAGTGATAACGAGATGTTGAACAACATTACCAGCGCCGAAACGCCGTGGACCCCGGTCCATTCGGCGATCTGAATGATCGGCAGGTTGCGGTATTGGCTTACTCCCAGTGGATTCCACGGATATCCCGTTAAAAAACGGCATCGAATATATTCCAGGCCTGCCCATACCAGCGGGCCGGCCACTAGTAAAGTGAGGTTGCGCCCAACCGTACCCCAAGTCAAGCCACGCAAGGCGACGCTGTACATCCAGGTAAAACAGGCGGTATAGAAGGCGGCGTAAACCGCCAACAGAATCCAACTCAACAAGGCTGCCGGCAACGATGCATGCGGCGCCAAGCGAATCAGCCAGCCCGTGTTTATCAACCAATAGACAACCCCCGCGGTGCCTCCCAGGCAAAAAGCGCGTCGTGGCGAGGCATAGCGAACCGCCGTTAACAGGGGGACGAAGGCCAGCCAGG
>PXCX01000082.1 GCA_003565195.1 PVC group bacterium
ATCCCATCCACGGTTGCGCCATCATGGACGACGGCAGCCGGGTCGTACGATCGATACGCGGATCGTAGGTCCAGACATTGTTCTCGCGCAGCAAAAAGGCCGTACCCCGGTCGCGTGCCGGCGACGTGACCAGAATCATGGTATATTTGCGGTTCAACTGCCATGCCCGCAACGAGATTTCGCGCTCGTATCGGGGACGCACAATCCGCATGGTCATTTCCGAATAACTTGCATCACCGCGCATGACCTGTTCCATTTTCGCGACAATTTGGGCCGGATCGGATGGCGGCTCTTCAGCGGCCGATACGAGCATCGCGCCCGATCCCGCCGCCAGTACCAGGATCGCCCACAACCTTTGCATCCTCTTGCTCCAATACTTAGCAGCTACGTGTATCATCTTCGCTACCGTCATTCCGTGCCAGCCGCTTATCAATCCGCAGCAAGGCCGCGACCAACTCGGTATGAACATCAGCGTAGGGGATCTCGCCGCAGATCAAGGGAACCATGTCCTGGGCGTATCCACCGCGGGAAGCGGCCGTACGATCCGGCGCGTAGCCGACACTGTCATCGACAAAACTCATCACCAGCGGCCAGCGCGCTTGCGACGCTGCACGGACATCGTTCTTGATGGCTTGAAACGTTTCGAAAGGGCTGCCCAGCAAGGCAATCGGGCCGATGCGGATTCCATGCACTTCGGTGGCGGGCTCCAGCGTATCACCCCGTTCCGCGCGCGCCACCAAATCGCGTAACGCCAGCACATACACGGTTTCCATCCGGATATTCCAGGTGTCGTCAAGAACGGCAACATCGCTGGCCTGTGGATGATTCAGACGGGCCTCGGATTCCTCCAACAAGCCGCGTAATTTTTTCAAATCCCAGGATTTACGGGAAAACACCATCGTTTCCGAGATTGCCGCCACGCGATCGACGGTCACCGGTTGCGCTTCCGCCAGTCCGTTTCGCAGCGCCCGCGCGTAGCGGCCAGCCACGATATCCAGCGCCAACAAGGATTCCTGTTCCGGTTTATGAACCACGCAACTATTGACGTCACCCTGCGCGCCCTGGAAGAACAGACCTGTGACACCGTCGTAATCGCGCTCGACCTGACCGGTGGCTACGCCCGGATAATCGCCGTGAATAAAGCGAGTGGCACTGCAACAAACGACCGGATGACAGCCGAAATAACTGGCAAAACCGCGCAGTTGCCCGTCCGGCGCATGGATTGCCAGCACATGACAGGTTGTATCGGTCAATTCAGGTTTCGCCGGTTGCCAGTCATGCCGCAACACCTCGTCCAGCGGCGGTTGATCGCGGTCATATTCGCGATTTAAACCGATTCCGGGACAGGGAACCTCGGCGTGCCGCAATTCCGCGGCGCGTAAATCCGCCAGCGCAGCGGTTGCCGCGCCGGCAATCCGGTTGTGCAATGTTTCGCGATAGGGTTCATCCGGGGCACCCCAGCCGATATAGGGCCCGGTATTGGGACCGCTATGGGTGTGCGAACAGCAAATCATGACGGATTCGCCGGCTAATCCGGCGGTTTCAGTTAAACGCGCACGGACTTTACGGGTGATATCCCGCGTGATCCCGATCAGATCGCAACTGATTATCACAACCGTTGCTCCGCCCTGTTCGATGGCCATTGCCCGCGCCCACAGCCGGTCACGGATGCCGATCGAATGCCGGCAGCGGAACGCTCCGAAACCGCACAATTCCACACCGACCCGCGGCGTAATATCAATTCTACCGAATCCTGCTTTCATGCTTTGCGGCTTTCCCACGCCTGTTGCGCCTCGGGCAGATGATCCGATACCTTCCGGATGGCGGCAAGCAACTGTCCGATATAGGTCTTGTTGCCCAGCATCGCCACCTGCCCCAGGGTTACCGCCGTCTCTGCAACGCTTTTCTCCGTATTCGGCAGTGCAAGATTTCGATAATCCTGGATGGTTTCCGGATCACGATACGGTATCGGGCTGGTGGTATCGTCATAAAGATTCAATAATGGATTGCGGTATACCGCCCCGTATGTCAGGTCCATTCGACAGCCTTCCGCTGACAGCGCGTGCAGGAATGCATCGCGGCCGACACCCCCGGCGGCGTTTTCGTCGTAACACAACGTCATGGCGTAATAGGCCTGACGGGTAATCCTCCGATCGCGCCGGGCCGCGCGCAAGGGGCCGCCGATTTTTTGCAATCCTTCACGGATTTGTTGAGCGCTGCGTTCGCGGCGAGCCGTCTGCGACGGCAGGCGCGTTAACCCGCCACGCAATAAAACCGCCTGCATTTCGGTCATCCGGTAATTGTGTCCATAGCGGTCAGCGCGGACCAGGTTGTCGAACAGGTTTTGCTTGGGGTTGCCGGGCGCCCAACCGACCTGTTTCAGGGCAAAGACGGTCATATATACGTCCAAGCGGTTGGTTGTTACCGCCCCACCTTCGCCACTGGTCAAAACCTTGCTTTGTTGAAACGAAAAACTGCCGGCATCACCGATCGCCCCTGCCCCCTTGTTGCGCCAGCGGCTGCCGTGCTGGTGCGCAACGTCTTCAAGCACTTTGATCTTATGTTTTCGTGCGATGCGCATAATCGCATCCATATCGCACATGCATCCATAGAGATGCACCGGAATTACGGCTTTCGTGCGAGGCGTGATCATGGTCTCGAACGATGCCGGATCAAGCACCAGGGTTTCCTGATCGATATCGGCAAACACGACATTGGCACCGATATCCATGGCCGCCTGCGCCGTCGCCACCCAGGTAAGCGCCGGAACGATCACTTCGTCACCGGGCTTTACACCCAAAGCCTGCAAGGCGCACTGCATCGTCACCGTACCATTGGACAACGCGACCGCATACCGCGTGCCGATAAACTCGCTGAACGCTTCGCAAAAAGCACGTTCATGCTTGCCGAGCCAACTCCACCGGCCGCTTTGCACTACCTCGGTCATCCAGCGTATCTCGCGTGCACCGGATACCGGCCAGGCCGGGTCGCCCAGGGTCACAGCCCTGGGACCTCCCAATACCGCCAGTTTCGATTTATTAAGTATTGTTGCCATGTTTTTATCCTTTTTGGCCCGTCTCACCGTAGGCTGGGCGAATTCGGATCGATTGCTTCAAGCGAAATCATATCAAGCCACCAGAGATCATTCAATGTCATTTTTAAAGAAAAAGTTATGTGGTTGCCGAAACCATGTTTTCACGCTATCATGTGATGGTTGGATGGTTCGGATCCAAACGCCGGCCGAAAACCAATCGTACGCAAGAACAGCCATGCGGCGCCAAATCTTGATAAACTGTTGATGTTCACTTTAACCACAAGGACGCTCCATGCCGCAAGAACCTGAAAATATACTGGTCATCGAACGAAAAGCGTTGGGATCCCCCGACTTGTTTCAGGGATTGAATTTCGATATTGCGCGATATTTACCGATACTGCTGGACGCCCAGCGGCACCGGTTTGTGCCGCGACCGGATGCCGAAAACGATCCATCCCTCAAACAGTTGATTCCATACTTCATTATTTGCCGGGATGACAAGCTGTGGTGCTATCGACGCGCTGAAAAACCCGGCGAAAAACGGTTGGCTGACCGTTATTCGCTCGGGGTCGGCGGCCATATTAACGACCATGATCTCGACAGCCGCGGCAACATATACCGCCAGGCTGCATTGCGTGAACTCAACGAGGAGATCGTTGTCCCCACCGATGTCCGCGACACGATTGTCGCCCTGCTCAACGATGATTCGAACCCGGTCGGCCGCGTTCATCTGGGCGTGGTTCATTTTTTGAAGACGGACAACCGTGAAATCCAGCCCCGCGAAGAAACGATCCGCGAAGCCGGTTTCAAAACCCGTGATGAACTGCAACAATTATATCCGGCTCTGGAAACCTGGTCGCAACTGGTCCTGGACGGACTGGATGATTTACGGGAAAACCTGCGTCTCGCTTGAGAGAACATGGGGAATCGGTCTACGAGAACCGGCGACCTGTCTGCCCGCTATCGTTAACCGTTATTTCTTTCCCGAAAAATCTGTTTTCGCCGCGCAATCTGAATGTTTAGCTAGCCTATGCATACCTTTTCGAGGATTCGGCCGGCCTTGCTGCTGCCGTTCTTCCAAAGGTCATATTGCGGATCGGTATATTGCTCGAAGAACTTATGTATCTGCGCGTCGAGTGTATCGCGGATACTGCTGAATTGCTGGTCATGAATCAGGTTTGCGGTTTCATGCGGATCCTGATCCAGATGATAAAGTTCATCCGGCCCGTAGGGCCAACGGCGGATCATCTTCCAATCGCGGTTCTGAACGGCCCGGGTGTTTTCATATTCGTGAAACACGAAACCATTCTGGTTGTCTGGATCCGTACCCGTCAGCAACCCGGACAGGTTGCGGCCCGGCAGGGACCCTGATTCAGATTCAGCAATGGGCAGGCCGCACCAGTCGCGCAGAGTCGGATATACATCGTAGTTACATGTCATGCTGTCAATCACGTTTCCGGGGCAGATACGTTCGGGATGCCTGGCGAGCAACGGTACCTGCATGTTTTCCTGAAACATGTGCAACGGTCGGGAATGGTCGCCCATCCCCCACATACCGTGATGTCCGCCGCAGAGACCGTGATCCGCGGTATATATAACCAGAGTGTTCTCCTCGTGCCCCATATCTGCGAGTGTATCAATGACAGTACCGACACCGTCATCAACGCCGCTTACTGCGGCAGCGTAACTGCGCATGGCGGTTTCATTGTTCA
The DNA here is from genome assembly GCA_003565195.1 of PVC group bacterium. Taxonomy (GTDB): domain Bacteria; phylum Verrucomicrobiota; class Kiritimatiellia; order CAIKKV01; family PXCX01; genus PXCX01. The sequence continues at coordinate 4,747 of PXCX01000082.1, forward strand.
TACGGTCGCGATATTCCTTGAGCCAGGGGTGAATCGGTCCACGCGGGAAGCATTTAAAATCTTTGTCCGCATAGTAATCAGAATGTCGGTTCCGGTGTCCGGTCATCATATCCTGATCCAATCCGTATGGGCCGTTGTAGCCGAGATACAGGAAAAAAGGTTTATCCCCATGATCCTGGCGCAGGAAATCCACCGCGTGTTCGGTTACAGCATCAATAAAATAACCCGGCTGGATATATTGCTTGCCATCCCAGATCGCCGGTTGATCCTGGAAACTGCGTGTCCAGCCATAGGGTTTGCAGAACCAGTAGCGGAAACCGAGCTGCGCATTCATGCTGTCGCCGAGATGCCATTTCCCGCTCATTCCGCAATCATAGCCGGCTGAGGCAAGAACCTGCGGCAAATTAGCAAATTCTTTGATAGTGCAGTATGCGTCCGGCCCCATCTGCGCGCAGGGTTTTTCGCGGCCGAGCCAGTTATGCACGCCATGCTGCGACGGCATCAACCCGGTGAGTAACGTTGCGCGGTTCGGCGAACAGACCGGGTTCGAACAAAAGGCGTTATTGAACCTGACGCCCCCACGGGCCAGACGATCGATATTCGGGGTGAGAATCTCCCGATTACCGTAGCAGCCCAAAGTCCAGGGACTTTGGTTGTCGCTGATAATAAACACAAGATTCGGTTGCTTTTTCATAATCAAAAGGTTTCTTTTTGCTTTTCTGAGATGCCTTTTTTCCGGCTCGCGTTCCTGGGTCTCGTTGCTCACTGACGAGAAAAAAATGCTCGCAGGGTTGACATCCCTGCTTACCAGGCGCGCAAGCTGCCGGTAGCGGTCTGAGGATAGAAGCGTGCCTTACCGGATCGGCAATGTCAAGATCGGATTCAAAAAGCCACTCGACACCCGCCGCTTGCCACTGCGGCGATTGTGCGTCGCTGTATCCTTGCTGCCGAACTTGACAACGCCAGTCCGATTCCGCTACATTGACGCCATGAAAGCGTTTTTTCAAACCGGTTTTCAGCAGGCAGGCGGCCACTCCGTCTGAACGCGATTTCTTATCGATATCTTGTCCTCAAATTGAGGTCGCGCCCAGGCGGCGGGATTAAACTTTGCAAGGAGTACTTCATTGAAGCCATGGAATGCTAAATTCAGAAATTTTGAACAGTATCTGACCACGAGAATCTGTGATCTTGACGATGTGATGGATTTTTCCCGCGCGTTGGAAGATCTGGCGCATGCCGTGATACAGCCCTGGCGGGCTTTGCCGCTCGATAAATATCCGCAGCCGCCGAATCCGGTTGATACCGGCACCGCGCCCGCCCTTACAATCGGCGAATCCGGGCCGATGATGCGCGCCTGGCTCTGTGCCTACCTGCCGCTGCCGCGGATCGCAAAACTGTTTGAGCCCAGCACCTGGGGAAACTGGCAGTTACAGCTTGACAGTGATGGACTAAGCGATATTTATGTTGACGGCAGATGCCTGCACCGCCGCCTGTTCCTGCACGGTCTG
>PXCX01000126.1 GCA_003565195.1 PVC group bacterium
CATTTTTCGACTCCTTGTTTTATACGGTTTAGCGCGGCCAAAAACGCTTCGCCACGCTGATTAAAATTGTTATATTGATCATGACTCGAACATCCCGGCGACAACAAGACGGTATCCCCTGCTTTTGCATCGCGCCAGGCCGCCGCGACAGCCTGTTCCAGCGTCCTGAAAATCCGGCATGGTACCGTCGCCGACCAGATTTTTCCCAATACCGACGCTGCTTCACCCCACAAATATACCGTAACCACTCGATTACGCAAGCTTTGATTCGATGCACCGTTCACCGTCTGCTGCAATCGGCCACCGGCCAGCAAACGCACTGGTCCCGCAACCCTCTGCAACGCCGCTTCCATGGCGCGAAGGTTGGTGGATTTGGCATCATCAATGAACCGGATCCCGCCAATACACTCCACGTCTTGCATGCGATGCGGCAGGGGCCGATGGGATGCAACCGCTGATTTCACGTTCAGCGGATCGACGCCGACCGCCTGCGCGCCAGCCACGGCCGCCGCCACCGTCGGCCCCAGGATCGCGTTATCAAACATCGTTCCGGCAACCGAAAATGAATCTTCGATCTTACCGTGTTCATTCCGCCAAAGAATATTACCATGATGGTACCATATATTCGCGGACGACGAAAGCCCGAATTTAGTCGTACGGCAGCGTAGATCACGCAACCGGCGATATGCTTTTTCCGCATGCTCGAAAAGCACGGCTTGCTGGGATGGCGTCATGTTCAAAAACATACGCGCCTTAAGCGCTGCATAGCGCTGCATGTTACCGTGCCGGTCCAGGTGGTTCGGATACAGATTCAACCAGACGCCCACGTCGGGATGAAAGGCGGGACTGGTTTCCATCTGGAAAGAGCTGACTTCGACCACCATCCAATCGGCGCGTGGATATCGCAGCACCAGATCGCTCAGCGGATCGCCGAAATTGCCGCCGATCCGCGCATCACAACCAGCCTTCAGCAGGGCCGCATGGCACAGCGCAACCAGGGTGCTTTTACCGTTGGAACCGGTCACGGCCAGGATACGCGACCGACTCGATCGCCAGCCCAATTCCAATTCCGATATTGCCGGAATGCCCCTGGCCGCAAGCTGGGACATCCAGGGCGCGTCATGGCGGACCCCGGGACTGATCACCGCCAGCTCGCAAGGTGTCGCCGGCAGCGACGCGGCATCTTGTCCGACACATACCGTGGCACCTAGCGCGCGCAGTTCAGATGCCTGTTGTTCCAGCGCCGATTCATCGCCGTCGTCGAGCACGTATACCGTTCGTTTTTGGCTGCGTAACAAACGGGTTGCAGCGATTCCGCTGCGACCCATGCCCAGGACGAGAACAGGTTCATCACCGAATGTTAGCGATTCCGTTTGTTGCATGACACACTTACCGGATTTTAAGGGTTGCCATCCCCATCAGGGCGCATACAATCGCCATGATCCAAAAACGGATGGTTACCTGGGTTTCACTCCAGCGTTTCAATTCAAAATGATGATGCAAGGGCGCCATGATGAATACCCGTTTGGCGCGCCATTTAAACGAGACGACCTGGATAATCACGCTCAGCGCTTCAGCAACAAAGACCCCGCCGACGATGACCAGGGCCAGCTCCTGATTGATTGCGATCGCCACCATGGCGATCGCGCCGCCGATGGCCAGGCTTCCGGTATCGCCCATAAACACTAGGGCTGGATGACAATTAAACCACAGAAACCCTAGCGATGCACCAAGTAAAGCTCCGCAAAACACGGCCAACTCGCCGCTGCCGGCGATGAACGGCACTTGCAGATAATCGGCGAATATCGCATGTCCGGCAACGTAGGCCATCACCAGATAAGTCAGCGAGACGGTACTGGTGCATCCGATCGCCAAGCCGTCCAGACCGTCCGTTAAATTGACAGCGTTACTGGCGCCGACAATCACCAGGACGACAAAAATCGACGTTCCCAACCATCCCATATCGGGGATGACCGGAAATTTAACAAAGGGCACCATTAAACGTCGCGCCGATTCACGTGTTTCGGGAACCGCCAAAAGGAATACAACGACCACTATCCCCCAAGCCGCCTGCCATGCCAGTTTCTGGAATGCCGACAAACCTTTCGAACGCGAGCGTGTGATTTTCGCGTAATCGTCACGGAATCCGATGGCGCACATGGCCAGCAGGGTGGCCAGGGTCAAACCCACCAACGGATTGCCGGGGACGGCCCATAGCAAGGTGGCGACCGTGACGCTGCCCACGATCAGCAACCCACCCATTGTCGGCGTATCTTTCTTTGCGCCATGCAAGGCATATAATGCCGGAGCTTCATCTTGGCGTTGTATCTGCAGATATTTCATTCGGCGCAGCCTCGCTATCAACGGCGGCGCCAACGCCAGCGACAGGATAAAGGCGGTCGCGGCAGCGCAAATTGCACGAAACGTAATGTACTGGAAAAGACGCAGAGGCGAAAACCAATCGGTCAGCGTATGCAGATAATAAAGCATTTCAGGTCACCATCGTATTTTGTCCGCCAGAATTTCCAGATTAAAACTGCGCGATCCTTTAAGCAGTAAAGCGTCACCCGGTTGCACCAGTTCACGCAGTATGCCGGCGGCTTCGTCTATATCGCTGCATTCGCGGATCGCCTCGATGGGAAATCCGGCATCGCGGGCGCCGCCGGCAATATGACGCGCCAATTCACCGACAGTGATCAGTCCCTGCCACGCTTGGCGGGCAACCGCTTTACCGATGTCGCGATGGGCTGCGACGGCATGATCCCCCATTTCGAGCATGCCGCCCAAAACGAGCCATCGCCGTCCGCTGCCGGTCGTTTCCCCGGCAAACGTTTCGATCGCGGCATCCATACTGATGGGATTGGCATTATAGGCATCATTAACCAGGGTACGTCCTGCCCGCTCGAATCGTTGCCAGCGCATGGGCGGCATCTTGAATGAAAGGGCAGCCGCCACGATGGTCTCCCATGCGATGTCAAGTTCGCGGGCGGTTACGACCGCCAACAATAGGTTGGCGGCCTGATGGCGGCCCTGGACAGGCGCCCTCACAAGGCGTCGTTTGCCTTCGGCATCTTCAATCTCCAAACGCAGCATGGTTTGTTTTGAAGTTTCCAGGTGACATGCGTGATAATCCGCCTCGGTTCCAGGCTGCATTGAAACGGTGACCACGCGGCAGGGCGCGGCTTCAAGCAGCACATCAATATCGGCATGATCGCGGTTCAGGACAGCGACGCCGTCCGGCGGCAACGCCCGCAACAACTCGGCTTTCTCACGTGCAATCGCGGCTGTACTGCCGAAATGTTCCAAGTGGGCCGGTCCCACGGTGGTCACCACGCCGATCCGCGGCTGAAGCAAACGCGCCAGCGGCAACACTTCGCCGGGATGATTGGTGCCGATTTCAAAGACCCCGACCACGGCATGCTGCGGTGCATTCAACAAACACAATGGCAACCCGACAGCATTGTTCCAGTTTTGGTACGTCCGCGCCACACTGACTTTGCCACTGATACCCGCCGCCAAATGCGCAATCATGTCCTTAACCGTGGTCTTGCCGACACTCCCGGTTACCCCGACAACCCGGGCATTCCATGCGGCGCGCCAGCCTGCCGCAAGCCGGTGCAACGCTTGACGGGTATCGTTCACTCTCAGCAGCGGCCAACCGGCAATGGTGTGATCACGAAAGGTTTCCGTCACCATCGCGGCCGCGGCGCCGGCGCGTTTGGCGGCAGCAACAAAATCATGGCCATCGTAACGGGGACCCGGCAAGGCCACATACAATTCCCCGCCTTTAAGACGACGCGTATCCTGGGAGACGACCGCCAAGGTTTCCGACGGCGGTCGCGGATCCCACCGGCCACCGGTCACCTCCGCCATCTTCAAGGGTTCAAGATTCATTTGAGCAACTTTTTCGCCTGCCCGGCGCTATTGTCTCATCGCGCAACAATTCGCGTGCCACCGCACGGTCATCGAACGGAATCACGGTATGCGCGAATTCCTGGAACGTTTCATGACCTTTACCGGCAATCAGAACAACATCATTTTTCCGCGCCCTCGAAAACGCCTTGCGTATCGCATCCCGTCGGTCAACCGCCACCAGTGGTTGCCGCCGGTCGGGAAAACCTGTCAGGATATCGCGGATAATCGTTTCGGGCTCTTCCTTGCGCGGGTTATCCGAGGTTACAACCGCCAGATCGGAAACGCGGGCGACGGCCGCGCCCATCGCTTGGCGCTTGCCACGGTCACGATTTCCGCCGCAACCGAACACCACAATCAAGCGTCCGCGGGTCAGCGGACGCAAGGTTTCCAGAACGTTTACCAAGGCATCATCGGTATGCGCATAATCGACAAACACACGGAAACCACGCCGGTTGCGTACTTCCTCGAGTCTTCCCGGAACAGCGCTAAGTTCCGACAGGGCGGCGGCCATATCGGCGGGATCGAGTCCCATCGCGCCACCGGCCGTGAATGCCGCGAGAGCGTTGCTGACGTTATAACCGCCCAGCAAACGGATACGCAAGGCATGTTTTCCCCAGGGCGACCGAACTTCCATCCGGCTGCCGTCGGCATCCGTAACGACATTCTCAGCCCGTATGCCGGCATCTGATCGTAAGCCGTAGGTAAGTACGCTGGCTTGCAGGCCGCCTTGCTTGACCAGCCTTCGTCCGGCGGGATCGTCGATATTGATGACCGCAACCGCCGGTTTCCCGCACCGTCCGAGACGCACAAAAAAATTCCGCTTGGCTTGATAATAACTTTCCATATCCCCGTGGTAATCCAGATGATCCTGGGTCAAGTTTGTAAAAACGCCGACGTCGAAACCCACAGACCAGACCCGTTTCTGATCGACGGCATGCGAGGATACTTCAATCACAGCCGAACGGCATCCGGCCTGCACCATTTGATCGAGCAACTGCTGCATCTCGCCGGCATCCGGCGTAGTACGCAACGCGGGAATAGCGCGTGTGCCGATTTCGTATTGTACGGTTCCGATCATCCCCGGCATGGCGCCGGCCTGGCGCAGCATATCGCGGACCATAAACGCCACGGTCGTTTTACCGTTAGTCCCGGTGACACCACAGACTTTCAATTTCTGCGACGGTTTGTCATGCAAGCATGCGCTCGTTTCGGCATAAGCGGCCCGCGCATCCGCAACCGTAACCACCGGAACACTGCCGCTCGTCTTGACCGGCTGGGAACTCAATATCGCGACCGCGCCGCGTTCGACAGCGTCATCTACAAAGCTAAGACCATCGTGGGTTTGTCCGCGAAAGGCGACAAACAGCGCTCCCGGTCGGACGCGGCGTGAATCACACACGACGGCATTAACGTCACGTCCAGCGCAGGCCTGCGGCGGCTCGATAGCAGCGGATTGAAGCAAATCGTTCAATTTCATTACGGCAATTCATCCCAGGGTTGTTGCGCCAGACGCGCCGGCGGATCGCCGAGATCCAGATAACGGACCATCGGCTCGGCCACTTCACGGAAAACCGGCGCCGCCACGGCGCCACCTGTATAGCGCGGTTTAGGTGAATCCACCACCACAATCATGCTAACCTCGGGATTTTCGGCGGGGAAAAACCCAACAAACGTCGCCATATAATCCGTATCGGAATAACGGCCGTCGACGGGTTTCTGGCCGGTTCCGGTTTTGCCGGCGACCGCCACGGTTTCCAGCCGTGCCGCGCGTCCGGTACCGCCCTGTTCGGTAACCCGAGCCATCATGGCCAGCGTTACGGCAGCGGTTTGCGAGCTTATCGGGCGCCCCAGAACCTTCGGCTCTCCCCGGTAAAGCGCCGTGCCATCGTCATGATTACGCACTTCACGCACCACATAAGGCTGCATCAAATAACCGTCGTTGGCAATCGCATTGATTGCAGCAAGCATCTGGAGAGCAGTGGTCGCCACACCCTGACCGATGGCAATCCGGGTTGAACACAACGCTGACCAGCGCGCATGCGGATGCAAAATCCCGCGTTCCTCAGCGGGAAGATCGATCCCGAGAGCGGAACCGAATCCGAACGCTCGCAGATAATATTCCAAACGAGGTTCCCCCAGTTCCAGCGCGATTTTTGCAGTGCCGATATTACTTGATTTTTTCAAAATATCCGCCACCGACAGACGACCGTGGGGGCTGTAATCGCGTAAAGGGCGGCGGGCATAATGCCACAATCCGTTCTCGCAATCAAAGACCGTCGAAGGGGTAATCAGTCCCTCGTTGATCGCGGC
>PXCX01000265.1 GCA_003565195.1 PVC group bacterium
AGGCCGGATTTCCTGAACGCTGAACACCTGAACACTGAACGCTTTGGGCCGCAACAACTTAGACAGACGCATGTGAAATGTTCGACTCATTTACTCAAACAATTCTCGAAGAAGGAGCTAAATCTGATTTTCCAGCGCCTGGCGGATCATGTTTTCGCGGGTCTCTATGCTTTCGCAGAGCCGGAACTGGACACGCGCACGGTTGAGATTCTGTTCGGCATGGCGCACCTTGAAATAAACGTTGCCTTCGAGATAATCCCGGAAGAAACGTAATCCCAGCTCGAAGGCCAGCAGCCGGATCGCATCGTAGAGCAATGCTTTATCGTCCGTTGTCAAAAATTCATTGGCAATCTCAAGATAACCGCTTATGAAGGCCCGGCAAAGATCCAGGTCGAAATAGACCTCGCGCAAGTTGGCGGCCTCTTCGCCTGCCGGATTGCAAATCGACCGCAAGGCATCGCCGAAATCATAATGGATCAAACCCGGCTTGACGGTATCAAGATCAACTATACTGGTTCCCTTGCCGGTAAAATCGTCGATCATGATATTGGTCACTTTCGGATCACCATGAATCAGGCGCTCGGTTAAACGTCCGTTTTCCAGCGCATCCTGCAATACAGTCGTCAAATCGCGTCGTTGCTCGATAAACCGGGTCAATCGCCGGACTTCAATGGCGCCTTGATTGACAATCTGCCGACCGCGACCCGCCAAGGTTTTATCATATTGCGCCAAATATTGCGGGGTTACATGGAAACCGGGCAGTGTATCGCGCAATTGATCGGTATTCATATCCGAAAGCAACCGGTGAAACTGCGCAAGGACGGTACCGGCTTCGAACGCATGCTCGGTGTTTTGGGGACGGTCAAATGAGCGAGCCGAGGCAATCAGGGTAATTGCACGCCAGTACTCGCCGGATTCGTCAATGAAATAATCGCGACCGTCATAACAGGAAATCACTCGCGGTATCTGCCAAATACGATCCCAACGGTCGCACTCAAGTTCCAAACGGCGATGAATGTGTTCGGTGACTGCCCGCATGTTATCCATGATCCATTCGGGATGATTAAAAACCGTCCGGTTGATTTTTTGCACGATCACCCGTTCTTCAGAAAAAGTCGTTCGAAAAATCGCTATATAGGTGTCGTTCACATTGCCGTTACCGGTGGGCAACGTCAGGACCAGACGGCCCGACACCGCAAACTGTTCGGCTGCATGATCCAGCACTGTCATTTCTTTTTCGCGCTCCTTGTTGGCGTCCTATCGAATGCAGGAACATTTCTCGCTTAACCCGTTGCCCTGCAATTTGATCTTGCTCACGGAATCATCATATCAGGCTCCGGCAATAATTCAATGTCTATTTTCTGTATGGTCGTTGGGGATTGTCCACCTAGTATATCATTGACTAAACGGTTTCAATTTGGCTATAGTGTTGGTCGTTTTGATTTTTTGGGCGGCGTATGATTCGCCGCCTGGTAACTGAATTGAGGGAATTGACGTATGCAATTGATAACTCCCCGTTGTATTCCGGAACTGGATTCCGGATTTCGTCCTGCGGTTCTAACCCCCCGCGCTTTTCGCGACGCCGTGGCGTCCTGCGGATCATCAGAGCCGGCATTGATCGCCCTGGAACAGGCAGATGGTTCGGTTTTTCATCATCGTCTGGCGTTGCCGCCGGACGATCATCCGTTGGCCCCGGATGCGATTCCACTGGTGGAAAGATTGGTCAAATTCCTGTTATGGTCGCGCGGCGCGTACCGCATTTATTTCGCGGGACCATCGGCGATTGCGGACGCGTTGACTCGCTATTACCAAGATGATCCGCGCGGCCAATTTGATTCCGACATCATGGGCAACCGTATTTACGACCATCCATTCGAAATCCGGCATGTATCCATGGATGCCATTCCAGCCGAGAAGGCATCGAGCCGTACTCTGGGCCGCAATTTGGACGGTTGCCGCATCGGCTTCGATCTGGGCGCCAGCGATCGCAAGGTCGCCGCCGTACTTAACGGGGAACCCGTTTTCAGCGAAGAAATCGAATGGAACCCGACCCAGCAAAGCGATCCGCAATGGCATGTTGACCAAATCATGGATAGTTTGAGACGTGCCGCCGAATATTTACCGCGGGTTGACGCCATCGGCGGCAGTTCAGCCGGCGTTTACGTCAATAATCGCGTCAAGGTGGCTTCCCTTTTCCGTGCGGTTCCCCCGGAAACATTCAAATCCCGCGTTAAAGATATATTTCTTGAACTCCAGCGGATGTGGAACGGGATTCCGTTCGAGGTAGTCAACGACGGCGAAGTCACGGCGCTGGCCGGTTCGATGTCGTTGAACACCGACGGCATGCTCGGGATTGCGATGGGCTCGAGCGAAGCAGTCGGTTTCGTCAATCGCGACGGCAACATCACCTCCTGGCTCAATGAATTGGCGTTTGCGCCGGTCGATTATCAACCCGACGCGCCGGTGGATGAATGGTCCGGCGATCGTGGTTGCGGCGCCTTGTATTTTTCTCAGCAGGCCGTCGGGCGTCTGATTTCACCGGCCGGATTGACTGAGATCGACGAGACGCTGCCCCTGCCGGAAAAGCTCAAGCAGGTGCAGCAACTCATGGCGGCCGGCGACGAACGTGCGGCGCGGATTTACCGGACAATCGGAGTTTACTTTGGTTACAGCGTCGCCCACTACGCCGACTTTTACGAGATGGACAACACCCTTGTCCTGGGACGGGTAACCAGCGGCGACGGCGGCGCGATTTTGCTGGACCAGGCGCGCGCGGTCCTCAAGACCGAGTTTCCCGACCTTCATGAACGGCTACGTTTCCATATTCCGGACGAAAAAGACAAGCGCCATGGTCAGGCCGTGGCTGCGGCAAGTCTTCCCGTCATCAACCCATCCTCGTCATAAACAGGATATACAGGCCATGCAAACAAATATGTCATCCTCATCAAAAAACGATACCAACCCCTATATTCGCTTCGCGGTTGGGTTTTCGCAATTGCTCAAGGAAGGCAAGAGTTATCCCCTGGGAAATTTAACTTCGCGCGCCAAACCCGGCAGAAATGAAGACGCGCCACGCGTTCTGCTGTGTTCACCGCATCCGGACGACGAATGCATCATCGGCGGCTTGCCGTTACGGCTGTTGCGCGAACGCCGCATGAACATCATCAATCTAGCCGTAACCCAGGGCAGCCGCCACGATCGACAGGCGGCACGATTCAAGGAATTGCAGGGTGCTTGCGATTATCTCGGATTCGGATTGCTGCCTACCCGCCAAAACGGTTTGGAAAAAATCCAGTTAACCACCCGCGACCAGGACCGGGATCACTGGAATGAGGCGGTTAACGTACTTGCACAAATTATTGAACAGCAGGCGCCCCAGCTTATTTTTCTACCGCATGCCAACGATTGGAACACGACGCATATCGGGGTCCACTTCCTGGTGATGGACGCGCTGCGCACAATGCCACCCGGCTTCCATTGCCGCCTGGTGGAGACCGAATTCTGGGGTGCCATGAGCGAACCCAACCTGATGATCGAATCCTCGCCGGCCGATGTAGCGGACCTGATTACAGCGCTTTCGTTCCATGCGGGCGAAGTGTCCCGTAATCCTTATCATCTCCGACTGCCGGCCTGGATGATCGACAACGTGCGGCGTGGCGGCGAGCTACTTGGCGGCAAGGGCGCCGAAGCGCCGGATTATACGTTTGCCACGCTGTACCGTTTGCGCCGCTGGGCGCGCGGCAAGGTGGAGTCGCTAGACATGACCAGCCAGACGTTTTCCTGCGACGATTCGCTGGAAAAACTTTTTGGCTAAACATTAAACAGGAAATGGGCGATATCCCCGTCCTGCATGATATAGTCACGCCCGCGGACCTGCATTTTTCCCTGTTGTTTGGCGGCAGCCTCGCTGCCGGCCGTCGCGAGATCATCATACGCGATGATTTCGGCACGGATAAAACCACGTTGAATATCGGTATGCACCTTACCGCCGGCAACCGGGGCAGACGCTCCGCACGCGATCGTCCAAGCCCGCACTTCGTCCTGTCCGATCGTATAAAACGACATCAATCCCAAGGCTTTGTATGCCGCGGCATTCACGCGATCGATACCGGGTGCGGATAAACCGACCGCATCAAGAAACGCGGCGCGTTCATCGGCATCGTGGATCGCCATGATTTCCTCCTCAATTTGGCATGATACCACGTACGCATCCTCGAACGGCGGCGGCGCATTGATGGCGTCTTCACCTGTATTCACCAACCAGAGAAACGGTTTAAGCGTCAACAAACCCAGACTGTAAATCGCCGCCGTTTCCGGTTCGGTCAACGCCACGATGCGCGCCGGCCGGCCTTCTTCGAGGGCGACACGCAATTTTTGCAACGTTTTTTCCTCCAGCATCCGGGCCGGCGTTTTACCGCCGCGATCCTCTTTGGCTATCCGTTCCAGACGTTTCTCGACCAGTTCCAAATCGGCAAACAAGGCCTCTGAATCAAGGTTATTCCGATCGCGGAGCGCATCGACCATGCCGTCCGGATGATAGACGGTATCGGATTCGAACCCGCGCACCAGCCAGCACAACAGATCGCAACGACGCGCCGCTTCGACCCAATCACGCCGGCTACCGCGATCGACGTCCGGACAAAGCGCGAAGATATTCTCGGCATAGGTTACCTTGCGCGGCTTGGCAATCCGGGCCAGCGTATCGACGCGCGGATCGCGGATCGATGCCTGGCCCTCGGTCACTTCATCGGGTTTCCGCCGCTCCGGCGCCCGCCGGCCGGTTAAAACGGAAAAAAGGGTCCGTTTCCCAGATTGCGCCATTCCCAGTAAAGCTATTTTCATGTATGATCCGATTAGCAGACGCGGCTACGCCTGGCGTCCCAGTAGCCGCGCGTGATAACGCGTGGTGGTCTTTAGTCTTCAGTCTGCGGTCTGCCTCCCCTCTTGCGCGGCAGATTGTTCTGGCGATGGGCTTCTTCCAGAACCTCGATTTGGCGCCGCACTTGAGAAAGAGTAATGATGGGTTCGGCGTCCCCCACCAGCACGTCGTGAACATTGGCATAGAAGCCCATCGGTCCGCAACGGAAGGAGGTCAGGGTATAGCCTGAGGTACCGCGGGCTAGTTCTTCGTCGATTTTCCACTCCTCCTCGATCCACGGCAGATCTTCCGCGGGATACTCCCGGTCTTCCGACCAACGCGGCCACATCTCCTGACGAGGAGCTTTTTGGGGATCGAAATAGCGCCATTGCAAATGTTTGGGACCTCCCGACAACCCTCCCTGTGTGCCGGAAACGGTATACATTCGCTCAAACGGATAAGCCACATACGCGCTGATCAATATCTCGATCAACGGGGCTTCACGCTCGGGATCGTAAAGGGTTAACGAACATAAATCATCGGCATCGCCGTCGAACGGATTGCGGCAATCCATGCGGCAAAAAACTTCGGGCTTCTTTTCCGCCCCGAAAAGCATGATGGCCTGATCCACGGCATGCGGACCGGTGTTGAACAGGGACCCGCCCAGGTTGTCCTGCAAAGTCTGCCAATCCCAGCGACGCCGGAAACCGCCCCAATGGCTGCGCACATGAATGATCCGACCCAGCTTACCCGAGGCTATCACTTCCTGCATTTTTACAAAAAAAGGCTGTAACCGGTTGTTTTGGAAGGGAAACAGTTTTCTGCCGGCTTTGTCCGCGGCAGCGGTCATGGCGTCGAACTCCTTGACAGTCGCGGCCATCGGTTTTTCGCAAACCACGTGGTAGCCGCGTTGCAATGCTTCAATCGTCGCGGGTACATGCAGCGTTGTCGGCAAGGCATTGACAAAGACATCAAACCCGCCGGCCTTCAGCAACGGACGGTAATCCTCATAAGTCGCTGCATTACAACGCGATTGCGCCTCGATGCAGCGTTCCGGCAATTCGTCCGCAACCGCCGTGATACTGAAATGGTCGGGGATCTCGGCCAAAGTATTGGCATGAATACCATATCCGCTGCGCCCCTGTCCGCCAATCCCGACACGGAGCCCTGGTTTCTTCGTTTTCGTTTGCGTGGATGTATTGATCTCGTGCATCATGTAAAGTCTTCAGTAGCATCCCATAGGGATGCGGAATGTTGGAATACTGGAATTATGGAATGTTGGTAAATAGTGCAAATATGATGCTTGCGTTTTCAGATTCCGGTGATGCGCCAATTTTGCGTTGCATG
>PXCX01000134.1 GCA_003565195.1 PVC group bacterium
ACCTGAAAAATCACATTGTGGGTCGCAAGGTTATCACGGGTCCCAAGCAAATGCGTCGTATCGTCCTTTCGAGGTTGAGGTGGATGAAAAAGAAGCCGAAACACGTAGCCTCTTTCTTCCATGCACCTGAAACAAAATATGCAGCGTAAGTCCATATTATTTTGGGAAGGTTAGTAAGAGCAAATAAGAGGCCATTCCATGACCAAAGCGAATACGAGTACGGATAGTCTGATGAAACTGGTGCAACCCGACGCGTTGACCATTTTTTTTGTGCGCCACGGACAGGCCGGCGGGAATGGAAATCTCGAAGGTTTCCTGGGCGCCGCGCTCAGCAAGACCGGTGAGCGCCAGGCCGATCGCCTAGCCAAACGGTTGGCGGGATTGCCGCTGGACCATATTTATGCTTCCGACATGGCCCGTTCCTATCAGACCGCCGAACGGGTTCACCGGTTCCATCCCGATATCCCGTTCGAGACGCATGCCGACATGCGCGAAATATCGCCATTCCAAGTCCGCGGCTTCCCGCCGGCACGAACCGTCCAAGCGCGCCGGAAGCGGTGCGAAGAACGCGATCGGGTATCCCGTTTTGGTTTGCGTCTTCGAAAGAAACATCGTCTCGGCCAAAATGTTGCCGTCATCGGTCACAACGGCGTTAACGGCATGCTTATGGCACAACTTAGTGATACGGATTACCGGCGAAGCATCCGTTTTCTTTGCTGCCATACCAGTATTTCGGTCTTCAGCATGTCCAGCGACATCCCGCCGGTTGCCCTGCGCATCATGGGCTGCACGCGTCATCTTCCGGTAGAATTGCTGACCTCCGTTAATGTTTGATTGGTGTTGGCGACATGCAATGAGAAAACACGATAAAGCATCGAATCGACATTCTGTTTTCCGCCTTTCAATATTAGGTTCGACAGTCAGCAAGTGCTCTTAAGTGTTGAACAACATACTACGCTGCCCTCCGCTTTTGCGCAACAAATTTTCGGTCTTGATTTATCTACGGCGATTTACTGCCCTATCAAAGATCAAAAAAAGGCTTTTCAAATTGGAAACGTCTGGTATGCTGTTATTCCGTTTCTGAATGAGTAAATTAGTACACGATTTCAGGCAAGCATACTTTTGTGATGAGCGGTTATCTTTTATTAATTATCAGTGCGGTATTGGTCAACAACTTTGTGTTGACCCGTTTTCTGGGGATTTGCCCTTTTCTGGGTGTCTCGCGAAAAATGGCGACTGCTATCGGCATGAGCGGCGCTGTCGTGTTTGTCATGACCCTGGCGGCGGCGGTAACGTGGTTGTTGGAACATTATGCGCTGGCTCCGTTTGATCTGGCCTATTTACGTACCATCGCGTTTATCCTGGTGATTGCAACCTTTGTTCAATTCGTGGAGTATTTGCTGAAGAAATTCAGTCCGACATTGCACCAGGGCCTGGGGCTTTTCCTGCCGTTAATTACCACCAACTGCGCGGTACTGGGTTTGGCCGTATTAAATATTCGGGAAGGACATCGCTTCATGGAAGCGCTGGTCTTTGCGCTTGGCGCGGCGCTTGGTTTCGCGCTGGCTTTGATCCTGTTCACCTCGCTACGGGAACGGATAGATCGCGCCAATCCGCCGCAAGCGTTCCGCGGCGCGGCCATCGCCTTGATTACGGCCGGTCTGTTAAGTCTGGCATTTATGGGGTTCGCCGGTTTGGTGAAAATATGAATCACGGAAACGTACCATGTTGCCATTGATCGTTCCGCTTGCAATCATCACATCGACCGCGGTCATCGGTTTGACTGGACTGGGTTGCGGCCTGTTACTGGCGATGGCCGCCCGGTTTCTAGCGGTGCGTGAAGACGAACGGATTGAAGCGCTGACCGAATGTCTGCCCGGAATCAACTGCGGCGCCTGCGGCATGGCCGGTTGCGGGGATTATGCACGTGCTATCATCGAGGATGATGCACCGGTCAATCTTTGCAAGCCGGGCGGCGAAGAGACGCTCAAGGCAATTTGCGCCTATCTCGGCATCGAAGCACAAGCCGGCGAACGCGAGGTCGCGTTGGTTTGCTGCGGTGGTCATAACGGGCTGGCCAAACATCAGGCAACCTATAATGGAATCGCCGACTGTATCGCCGCCGAACGAATCGGCGGCGATGGCAAGGCATGTCCGTTCGGCTGCATGGGGCTCGGCAGTTGTGCGCGAATATGTCCCGTTAATGCGATTGAAATTACGGAGCAACGTCTGGCTGCGGTTCATCCTGCGCTGTGTATCGGTTGCGGCGCCTGTGTAAAAGCCTGTCCGCGCAACCTTATCGGGATGGTCCCGGAATCGCGCAAGGTTCATATCTTGTGCCGCTCGACCGATCGCGGTCCGGTTGTCCGCAAATATTGTGAAGTCGGCTGTATCGGTTGCAATCGATGTGTCAAGGCGGTCGGCAAAAAAGGAATTACGATGGATGGCGCGCTGGCCGTCGTGGATTACACGGTGCCGATCGAGGATGTTTCGGTCGCCGAAACCTGTCCCCAATCGACGATTGTGGTCCGTGACGGCAGGAAGGAGAACGCTTCATGAAGACTCGCGCTGCCCCGTATCGATGTGCCGGCGGTCTCCATCCGGTCTATCACAAGTCGTTAACCGCCGCTGCGGCCACCATCCCGCTTGAGTTGCCGTCCACGCTGGTCATCTCACTGGCGCAACATCTGGGCGCGCCGGCGCGCCCGCTGGTGAAAAAAAACGAAACGGTTGGCCGCGGTCAACCACTGGCTGAACCGGCAGGTTTTATCTCGGCCTGGATTCATGCCCCGACATCCGGCAAAATCAAAGCGATTGACGAACAGTGGACGGCCGCCGGCCGCCGTGCCACGGTGATCACGATGGAAAGCGACGGCGAAGACCGCTGGGCGGACGGCTATCCCCAGCCCCCACTGCCCGCGGATGCGGATCGCAAGCAACAGATCGATCGGGTAGCCGCTGCTGGAATCGTTGGTATGGGCGGCGCCGGATTCCCAACCCATGTGAAATTATCGCCGCCACCGGAAAAGGCAATCGATACATTGATCATCAACGGCGCCGAATGCGAACCTTATCTGACTGCAGATCAGCGCATGATGGTCGAAGACGCCGATCGGCTCCGCCAGGGAATCGACCGGATTCGCCGTCTACTGGGGACACCCGCTGTACGCATTGCCATAGAAGACAACAAGCCGGATGCCGTCAAGGCGATCCAACAGGCTTTGTCATCGCTTGACGGCGACGTGGAAGTGATGGTGTTGCCAAGTGCTTATCCGCAAGGCGCCGAGAAACAATTGATTTATTCGGTAACCGGCCGCGAAGTACCCTCGGGCGGACTGCCGATGGATGTCGGAACGCTGGTTGAAAATGTGGGAACCACGCTCGCGGTTGCCGATGCCCTGGATTCGGGATTGCCGCTCACGGAAAGGGTTATGACCGCCACCGGCGATGCGTTGAGTCAACCGGCCAATTTACGAGTGCGGATCGGAACCCCGTTTGATAAGATTATCGAACATTGCGGCGGAACCAAAACCCCGCCGGCCAAAGTCGTTTGCGGCGGTCCGATGATGGGAACCGCGTTGCCGTCGCTTGCCGCCGGGGTCTGCAAGACAACATCGGGACTGCTCTTAATGCCGCAGGACACGGTGCATTTTTTCGAGTCCATGGCTTGTATAAGATGCGGACGTTGCGTCAATTATTGTCCGATGCGATTGATGCCCTGTACATTGAGCGAAGGCGGCGAAGCGGAAGATGACGAATTATTGGAGGAATACCGGATTTTGGACTGTATTGAATGCGGATCGTGTGCTTACGTTTGTCCGGCACACCGTCCGATGGTACAGCACATGAAAAACAGCAAAGCCAGAATCGCCCTGATCCGGCGGGAACGGGAATTGACCAAGCAACGCACATCATGACGGAAAAAGACATTAACCTTGCGATCAGCGCCTCGCCGCATACTCATTCCGGCGCCAGCGTACGTGGCATTATGCTGACGGTTATCATTGCCCTGGCACCCGCCTTGCTATGGGGATTCCGGCTTTTCGGCTGGCCGGCCATCGTGTTGACCGCGACCTGCGTGGCGGCCTGTGTCGCCGCCGAAGCGCTTTCGCGCCGGTTGATGAAACGCAAGCTGGGGATCGGCGACGGCAGCGCCGTCGTAACCGGTCTATTGCTGGCGATGTGTCTGCCGCCGGCACTCCCGCTTTTCATGGCGGTGATCGGCGCGGTGGTCGCAATCGTTGTGGCCAAACAGGTGTTCGGCGGTTTGGGATATAATCCTTTCAATCCCGCGCTGGTCGGTCGCGTTTTTCTCACCATTTCGTTTCCGTTCGCCATGATTCAATGGACGGCGCCCGATGCGCCGCCGACCGACGATACCCATGCGGTAACCGCCGCGACACCGCTGGCTGCATGGGAAACCGAATGGAGCGGTCAGGAAGAGACGGCCGGTTTTTTTGAGGAATATCCATGGGTCGATCTGTTTTTCGGTAACCAGGCCGGTTCGTTCGGTGAAGTATCCTCATTGCTGTTGATGCTCGGCGGTTTATTCCTGCTTTGGCGCCGTTGTATCCACTGGCAAGTTCCAGTATTTTATCTGGGTAGCGTGACCATTATCGCTCTGATTCTTTACGGTATCGATCCCCATCGTTATTTGCCGCCGTTTTACCATCTGTTCAGCGGCGGCCTAATGCTCGGCGCCTGGTTCATGGCCACCGATATGGTCACTTCGCCGGTAACCGCGCGCGGCATGATGATCTTCGGCTGCGGCTGCGGAGTTCTGACCATGATCATTCGCGTGTGGGGCGGCTATCCCGAAGGCGTCAGTTTTGCTATTCTGCTTATGAATGCCGCCGTTCCGTTGATCAACCGTTATACACGTCCACGCGTTTTTGGGACACGCCAATCATGAAAGAAACCGTGCGTCTTATTCTCGTGCTTACCATCACCGCCGCCTTGACCGGCGCATTGCTGGCGCTAGCCAATAAACTGACCGAGGAACCGATTCAAGCGGCACGCCGTGCCGCGCTGCTGGACTCCTTGCAACAGGTGTTGCCGGAGCATGATAATCAACCGGATCACGAAAGCGTGGAGATCGATATTGAGGACCAACAGCACACGTTTTATCCAGCACGCCGCGACGGTGAATTTGCCGGAGCCGCCTTTACAAGCAGCGCGCCAGGCTATGGTGGCGCCATCACCGTCATGATCGGTGTCGATGCCGATGATCAAATCCACGCTATTCATGTATTGAACCACTTGGAAACACCGGGACTGGGCGCCAACATTACCCAGCCTGATTTCACCGGTCAGTTTGCCGGCCTGGATGGAAGGCATCCCGATCGTATTAATCTGGTTCAGGACAACGGCACCATCGACGCCGTCACGGCCGCAACCGTCTCTTCCGAAGCGGTGATAAAAGCCGTCGCGCAGGGACTCGAAAGGTATCTGACGCATCGGTACTCAATTCGCGCCGCACCCGTTCCCGACAACAATCCAGCGAAGAATGCTGCCGGAATTGATGAACCCTGAAAATCATAATTCAGTAAGGATCCGACTGTGAACGCATACAAGGAACTGATCAAGGGACTCTGGCGCGAAAATCCAATTTTCCGGATGTTGCTCGGAATGTGCCCGACGTTAGCCGTCACCACCTCGGTTCAGAACGGACTCGGCATGGGGTTGGCATCGACGTTTGTTCTGGTTTGCGCCAATACGGTCATTGCCGCCATTCGCAACCTGATTCCGGCAAAGGTCCGTATCCCCTGTTTCATCATTATCATCGCCGGCTTTGTCACCCTGGTAGATTTGATCCTTGAAGGGTATGCCAATAAATTACACGGCGAGCTGGGCATATTCATCCCGTTAATCGTGGTCAATTGCATGATTCTGGGGCGGGCGGAAGCCTTTGCATCCAAACATCCGATCGGTATATCGATCATTGACGGACTCGGGATGGGTGCCGGTTTCACGCTTGGATTGGTCGTATTGGGCGCTTTTCGGGAACTTCTCGGCAACGGAACGCTGGCCGGTATTGCGCTGGGAATCGAGCAACCGATATTGATGATGATCCTCCCGCCCGGCGGGTTTCTGGCGCTGGGCCTGTTGCTGGGATTGATGAATCATGCCGATCGATACATGGCGCATCGTAACCGGCGCGACTATCCGACGCCACCGGAAT